>JALYIX010000204.1 GCA_030775565.1 Pseudomonadota bacterium
GGTGATGCATCCCTCGCGGTGAAGCTGCTCGCACCAATCCGCGGCCCGGGGGCTGCGAAACGCGAGAAACCGCGCATGGGCGCGCCCGTCGAGGGGGTTGAGCAAGTCTGCTTGGCCGAGCGGCGTCCCGGCTATTGCGTCGAGCAATTGTGCCTGGAGCGAGTCGATCCGGCCGGAGATCGTGGCGGTCGACAGCCCTTCGGCGGCAAGCATGCGCTGGACCGCGTTGAACCGGTATAACCCCGATGCATCAAAGGTCGCGCCCATGAAGCGCATGGCGTCGGGCGCATAACCGACGTGGCCCGGGGGCAGGTCGCGTTCATCGAACTCCGCGTACCAACCGGTGAGCGGCGGTCGCGGCCCGAAGCCCGGAGGACAATGCATGAATGCGCAGCCTTCACCGGCCATCGCATATTTATACCCGCCCGAGAGGAAGTAAGCGGTCTCGCCGAGCGGCATCGGGAAGGGACGAGCGAGCGCCATGAAGCTGTGGTAGCCGTCGATCACCACCCACGGGCCGTTCGCACGGCCAAGCGCGGCGATGCGGTCGACGGCGATCGGCGTGCCGGTGCCGAACATCAGCTGCGAGACGAAGATAAGGTCATGCCCCGACGCCTGGGCGATGAGCTCGCCGGGCAGTTCGGGACCGACCGGAAGGCGGGTCACGGCCGCCCCGTCCGATTCTTCCCAGCGGGCGAACTGGCGGCGGGCGCTGTGGAATTCGCCGTCGCTGGTGAGGATGCGCAAGGGTTCGCCGTCGCGCCGAGGGCAAGCAGCGGCGAGGCGAATCAGCAGGTCGTGGGTGTTGCCGGCGAAGACGATCGCCGAGGGTTCGCCGCTGCCGAGTTCATTGGCGACATGCGCCTGCGCTTCGGGCCACACCTCGCCCATGATCCGGTCCCACTTGCGGTCGGCGAGACGGGCGGCGTCCTTCCAGCATTCGACTTGTCCGTCGTAACTGGCGTCGGGCCACAGATGATGGCTGTGCGCCGCCATATGGAGCCGACCGGGTGCGGCATCGAGCGAGCGGCGGAAGAGCGGCTTGAAGCTCACAGCTCGGTGCGCAAGTCCCACAGCGCGGGGAAGGCGCGCTTGGCGAGGGTCGAAGCGAGGTAGGAAGCGCCAGCCGAACCACCGGTGCCGGGCTTGCCACCGATGATCCGGCTGACGGTCAGTAGATGCTTGTGGCGCCAGGCGGCGAGCGCGTCGTCGATATCGACCAGCTTCTCGGCCAGCTGGTAAAGGTCGAACCAGGTCTCGCTGTCGCGATAGACGGCGAGCCAAGCGGCGGCGATGGCGGCCTCGTCGTGCGTGTCGAACCCGGCGCGGGCAAGCGCGGCGATGGCCTCGTCCCACAGGCTCGGCTCGGCCAGCGCCGCCTCGAGCCGGATCCGCCCGGCATCGCCGCCTTCGTGGTGGTCGAGAAAGCGCGCATCCTTGAGACCCAGCCGGAATTCGAGTTCGCGGAATTGCGCCGACTGAAAGCCCGACGAGGTGCCAAGGACATGGCGGAAGGCCGAATAATCGACCGGGGTCAGCGTCGCCAGCACGTCCCACGACAAGGTCATCACCGACTGGATGCGACTGACCCGGGCCAGCGCCTTATAGGCTTCGGCGAAGCGGTCGGTGCGCACGAGCGAAATCGCCAGCGCGACCTCGTGGAGCATCTGCTTGAGCCACAATTCCTTCGTCTGGTGAATGACGATGAACAGCATCTCGTCGTGCAGGCCCGACGTGGGATGCTGCGCGGCGAGGAGCATGTCGAGGCTGAGATAGTCGGCATAGGTGATGCCGGCAGGACTGGCGGTCATGCCGACGGCCCGGCCGAGGCGCGAGGCGGCGCGATCCTTATTGGCCCTGGTCGCCGCCCGGCTGCCCGCCGGCACTGCCCGATCCGCCGAGTCCGCCCGACCCGACCATGCCGATGTTGCCGAAAATCTCGTCGAAGAAACTGCGCTTGCGGCCCAGCGTCGGGGTCGATTTCCTAAGCGGCCGGATTGCGGCGATCTGTTCCTTGCCGCTGTGGTTGACCGACGCGACGTTGCCGGCCGCGTCGAAGCGAATGTGGAGCAGGTCCTGGCTGGTTACCTGGGGCGTGCGAAACGCCAGCGCCGACGTGCTGCGCGACAGATAATACCAGTCGCTGTCGCCGAACTGGCCGCCGAACGTGGGGCGGCCCAGCGTCTTCTCCACCGAATCCTTGTTGTCCACGCCGGGCTGGATGGCGTTGGCAAGGGTCTTGTCCATGACGTAGCCACGGTGATCGCGAATGCCGGCGCAGCCCGCGACCAGCGTCGTGGCGGCCAGGGCGGCGAGGAGGGGGAGGCGGCGGGTCATGGAATCTCCTTGAGGGCGCTTACTTGTTTCGCAGGCCCGGGGGCTCAATATGCGGGAGCGCGCCCGTGACGCAAGGCGCAAAGGATTTGTCATGCCCTCGCTCTTCGCCCGGTTCCGCTCAGCCGCTCCCGTTTCGAGCGCCGCATATGACGCTGCGGTGAACGTTGCGCGCGCCAAGCATTGGTATGTCGCTGGCGAAGTGCCCGACACGATGGACGGGCGCTTTGCGCTGCTGGCGACGGTGGTCGCGCTCGTGAACTTGCGGCTGGAGGCGGCGGGGGACGCCGGGGTAGGAGCGTCGGTCGGGCTGACCGAGGCATTTATCGGCGACATGGACGCACAGATGCGCGAACAGGGCTTCGACGCGACGCTTTCCAAGCAGGTTCGCTCGCTGGTCGGAAGCCTGGCGAGCCGGGTCGATCAGTGGCGTCGACTGCTCGCCAGCGACGACCAATGGGAGCCGGTGGTGCGCCGCGGAGTCTATCGCGACGCACCGCTCGACGAGGAGGCGCTTGGCTATTCGACCGCGCGCTTGCGCCGGTTGTGGGAGACTCTGAACGGGGCGACGATCGACGATGTGGTGGCCGGGAAGTTCGCATGAGCGACTTTGCGCACCGCGTGCCGATCGATCAGATTCGCGACGGACAGCGGCTCGACTTGACCGCCGACGAGGGCGAACGGGCGCTGGTCGCGAGGCGGCTCGACTTGCTTTCGCTCAGTCGCTTCGAAGCGCATGTCGTGCTTGGCCGCGAAGGCAAGATCGTGACCTGCGCGGGGCGGGTCCGCGCTCAGCTCGATCAGGCCTGTGTTGCGACGGGGGAGGCGGTGCCCGCGCGGATTGACGAGGCGTTCACGCTGAGGTTCGCGCCGCCGCCGGTCGTCGAGGGGCCCGAGCCCGAAATCGAACTTGGCGTCGACGAGCTCGACACGGTCTTCCACGATGGCCAGACGATCGATCTTGGGGAGGCGCTCGCGGACACACTCGGGCTGGCGCTCGACCCCTACCCGCGCGGAGCCGACGCCGAAGCGGCGTTGCGCGAGGCGGGGGTGCTTCAAGAAGGCGAGATCGCGTCGGGTCCGTTTGCTGCCCTGGCCGCGCTCAAGCGGAACCCCGATCCGGCCTAGGCCGAGTTCATCAGGTCAGAACGGGACGTCGTCGTCGAGGTCAGTATCGAACGCCGCCGGCTGCGGACGCGATTGCGGACGACCGCCGCCACCGCCGAAACTCGATCCGCCGCCACCGCCACCGCCGAACTCGTCGCCATAACCGCCGCCGCGCGAGCCGCCGCCGCCGCCGCCTTCACGGCCGTCGAGCAGCACCATCGAGCTGTTGAAATTGCGCAGCACGACGTCGGTCGTGTAGCGGTCGTTACCCGACTGGTCCTGCCACTTGCGCGTTTCGAGCTGGCCTTCAAGATAGACCTTCGAGCCCTTCTTCAAATATTGCTCGGCGACCCGCGCGAGGCCTTCGGAGAAGATCGAGACATTGTGCCACTCGGTCTTTTCCTTGCGGTCGCCCGAGCTCTTGTCCTTCCAGTTTTCGGAGGTCGCGACCGAGAAGCTGACGACCTTGCCGCCATTGGCGAAGGATCGCGATTCGGGGTCCTTGCCGAGGTTTCCGACGAGGATCACCTTGTTCACGCTGCCAGCCATTATCTTCTCCTCAACCCAGCCCGGCGGCGACCGCCAGCCAGTAAGTTATACCAGCAGCGAGATAGGCCAGCGCGAACAGGTAAGTCACCATGAAAAGGGGCCAGCGCCAGCCATTTGTTTCGCGGCGGGTGACCGCGATGGTCGAGATGCACTGCGGCGCGAACACGAACCAGGCGAGGAAGGCGAGCGCGGTGGCGATACTCCAACGCGCGTGGATCTGCTGGGCCAGCGTCTGCGCGCCCTTGTCCTCGTCGGGCTTGTCGATCGCATAGACGGTGGCGATCGCCGCGACGGCGACTTCGCGCGCCGCCATCGCCGGGAGCAGCGCCAGCGAAATGTCATGGTTGAAGCCGATCGGCTTGACGACGACTTCGATCCCGCTGGCGATATGGCCGGCGATCGACACTTCGCTTTGTTTCTCGCCCGGCGCGGCGCGGGGGTAGGACGACAGCGCCCACAGGATGAGCGTCGTGACGAGGATGATCCCGCCGGCGCGCTTCAGAAAGATCGCGGCGCGCTGCCACAGGCCAAGCGCGATGTCGGCGGCGCGCGGCCATTGATATTTGGGAAGCTCCATCATGAACCCGCCACCGCCGCCCTTGACGACGGTGCGGCGCAGGACGAGCGCGGCGGTCAGCGCGCCAACCACGCCCGCGACATAGAGACCGAACAGGACGAGCCCCTGGAGCCCGATCCCGGCGACCACGTCGCGCCGCGGGATCATTGCCGCGATGATCAGCGTGTAGACCGGCAGGCGCGCCGAACAGGTCATCAGCGGGGCGACGAGGATCGTCGTCAACCGGTCCTTGGGATCCTCGATCGTCCGCGTCGCCATGATCCCCGGGACGGCGCAGGCGAAGCTCGACAGCAAGGGGATGAAGGCGCGCCCCGACAATCCGGCGCGGCTCATCAGCCGGTCCATGAGGAAGGCGGCGCGGACCATGTAGCCCGAGCCTTCGAGCAGCAGGATGAAGAAGAACAGGATCAGGATCTGCGGCAAGAACACGAGCACCGCGCCGACGCCCGAGATGACCCCGTCGACGATCAGCGAGCGGATCAGCCCGGCGGGGAGCAATGGCGAGAGCCACGCGCCGAAGGTCGCGATGGCCGAAGCAATCGCGTCGGCCGGAATGGCACTGACGCTGAACACGCCCTGGAACATCACGAACAGGATCAGGCCAAGGATGATCGGGCCGATCAGCGGGTGGAGCAGGACCGAATCGAGGCTGTGATTGAACTTTCGCGCGGGGGCTTCGTGGACGATCGCGTGGAGCGCGATCTCGCGGGCGCGCCGCTGGAGCGTGTAGCCGTCATGGCTCGGGCCATGGCCGGGGCGGATCGAGCGCGGGGCCGCCACCATCGTGGCCAGCGCCGCGCGAATCTCGTCGATCCCGCGCTTGCGCACCGCGACGGTCTCGATGACCGGCACGCCGAGGTCGGCCGCCAGGCGCGCCGAGTCGAGCTCCAGCCCGTCGCGCGTGGCGAGGTCGATCATGTTGAGCGCCACGACGGTTGGCAGCCCGAGGTCGATCAGCTGGAGGGCAAAGCGGAGGTGGTTGTCGAGGTTCGAGGCATCGACGACGATCAGCAGCGCATCAGGCAGCCGCTCTCCTTGCTGCTTGCCGAGGAGGACGTCGCGCGTAACCGCCTCGTCGGGACTGGTCGGGTCGAGACCATAGGCGCCGGGGAGGTCGACCAGTTCGGCCGGCGCGCCATCGGGAAGCAGCATCTTGCCCGCTTTCCGCTCGACCGTGACTCCGGGATAATTTCCGACCTTCTGCCGCGCGCCGGTGAGGACGTTGAACAGCGCGCTCTTGCCGGCGTTGGGGTTGCCGACGACCGCGATCAGCGGAGCGGGTTTCATGGCATGGCCAAACGGCTCAGGCGGCGATCGGGACGACCCGCACGGCGCGCGCATGGGCACGGCGGATCGCAACCGTCATCCGCCCGACCCGCACCGCCAGTGGATCCTTGCCGAACGGGCCGAGATGGAGCGGCTCGACCTTGACCCCTTCTTCGAACCCGAAGTGGCGCAGGCGGCAGGCGTCGGCCTCTTCAAGCGAGGCCCAGTCAATTGCAGCAATCTCCGCGCGGGTGCCGATCTTGAGATCGTCGAGAGTGGCCAAAGGCTGGGTCATTTGCGACTGATTATCATTAACGGCAGGCTTTGCAAAGGCCTCTCACACCGGCGGGTAGCGCAGCCGGCCGACGAACCTTGCGAGGCTCGGGCGGCGCTCGGCCGATCCGGTCCAGTTTGCCTTGGCTTTTTCGAACCGCGCGACCTCACCAAGGCGGCGATCGAGGAAGGCGGTCGTCTCCGCCTGCCCGTCGCTGTCGTTGTCGAGCCAGACGAGCAGGGTCGCGGCATAGATCGAACCAAGGATTGCCCGCTTCGAATAATGGTTGAAATCGGTCGCGGTATCGCCCGCCAGCCGCCACATGGCGTCGGCACTCCACCAGCCGAGCCG
>JALYIX010000205.1 GCA_030775565.1 Pseudomonadota bacterium
GAACAGGAAGCAGTGATGAGGATCATCGTCCTTCCCGGTGATGGCATCGGACCCGAAGTCGCGGAGGTAGCGGTATCGTGCCTCGCGCTTCTGTCGCAGGCGCGAGGACTTGGACTGACGTTCGAGCGGTATGATTTCGGCGGTGCGGCGATCGATGCGCATGGCGAACCGCTGCCCGCCGCGACGCTGGCAGCCTGCAAGGGCGCCGATGCGGTGCTGCTCGGGGCGGTAGGCGGACCCAAATGGGATGGCGCCAAGGTTCGACCCGAACAAGGGTTGCTTGCGCTGCGCTCGGCGCTCGGCCTGTTCGCCAACCTTCGTCCGGCGCGGATCGTGCCGGGGCTCGAGCATCTCTCGCCACTCAAGCCAGAAATCGCGTCCGGCGCCGACGTGCTGGTCGTGCGCGAACTGATTGGCGGGCTCTATTTCGGCGAAAAGACCCTCGCAGACGATCGCGCGTCGGACCTGTGTGTCTACACCCGGCCCGAGATCGAGCGGATTGCCCACATTGCCTTCCGCGCCGCGCGTGCCCGCCGCGCCAAGCTGACCTCGGTCGACAAGGCCAACGTCCTTGCTACCTCGAAACTGTGGCGCCGGATCGTTACCGAGGTCGCCGCCGGCTATCCCGACGTCGCGCTCGACCATCTTTATGTCGATGCCGCGGCAATGGCGATTGTCACCCACCCGAACCGGTTCGACGTGATCCTCACCGAGAATCTGTTCGGCGACATATTGTCCGACGAGCTGTCGGTGATCGGCGGCTCGATCGGGGTGTTAGGTTCGTCGAGCAGCGGCGCGAGTGGTCCGGGGCTGTTCGAACCGATTCACGGCTCGGCGCCCGACATCGCCGGGCAGGATGTCGCCAACCCGAGCGGTGCGATCGCCAGCGCAGCGATGCTGCTCGAGGCGATCGGCTTTGTCGCTGAATCGCGCACCCTCCTTGCCAAGCTCGATCGTACCTTGGCCGATGGCAACCGAACGCGCGACCTCGGTGGAACCGCCGGATGCGCTGAATTCGGTGCCCGTGTCCTCGCGCTGCTGTCCGCCGAACTGACCCCCGAGAAGGCCGTCGCATGACCGTCCCCAGGACCCTTTACGAAAAAATCTGGGATGCGCACATTGTCGAGCGCGGCGACGACGGCACCGACCTCATCTATATCGACCGGCACATTGTTCACGAAGTGACATCGCCGCAAGCATTCGAGGGCCTCCGTCGCGCCGGCCGGAGGGTCCGCCGTCCCGATCTCACACTGGCCGTCCCGGACCATAATTTACCGACCACTGCCCGCGTCGATTCCGCTGGCCATCGACTACCGATCGCAGACCCGGCGAGTGCGGAACAGCTTTCTGCGCTCACCGCCAACGTCGCCGAGTTCGGCGTTCCCTATATCGACGATATCGATGCTCGGCAGGGCATTGTCCACGTCGTCGGTCCAGAGCAGGGCTTTACCCTGCCCGGCACGACCGTCGTCTGCGGTGACAGCCACACCGCCGCGCATGGTGCCTTGGGCGCGCTCGCATTCGGGATCGGCACGAGCGAGGTCGAGCATGTTCTCGCCACGCAAACATTACAGCTCAAGCGCTCGAAAACGATGGAAGTCCGCGTCGAAGGCACGCTCGGCTTTGGAGTTTCGGCTAAGGACGTCATTCTCGCGATCATCGGCAAGATCGGCGTGTCAGGCGGCACCGGTCACGTCATCGAATATCGCGGCGACACTTTTTCGGCGATGTCGATCGAGCAGCGCCTCACGGTTGCAAACATGTCGATCGAAGCTGGCGCCCGATCGGGCCTGTTCGCCCCCGATGAGGTAAGTTTCGATTACGTCCGCGGCCGCCCGATGGCTCCTTCCGCAGAGGAGTGGGACCGCAAACTGGCCTGGTGGAAGACGCTGACAACCGACCCACAGGCAATGTTCGACAAGTTCGTTGCCCTCGCGGCGAGCGACATCGCACCCAATGTTACCTGGGGCACGAGCCCCGACGAAGTCGTCGCCATCACCGGATCGATCCCCGATCCCGATTCGTTCGAGGACCCCGGAAAGCGCGCCGCAGCTCACAAGGCACTCGACTATATGGGCCTCACTGCGGGCACGCGAATGGAGGACGTCGCGGTCGAGCATATCTTCATCGGCAGCTGCACCAACAGCCGCATCGAGGACCTGCGTGCCGCCGCCCAAGTCGCTAAGGGGCGCAAAGTCTCGGGCAATATCAAGCAGGCGCTGGTCGTCCCCGGTTCGGGGCTGGTCAAGCGCCAGGCCGAAGCCGAGGGCCTCGACCGGATCTTCCTCGAGGCCGGTTTCGAGTGGCGCGAGCCGGGCTGCTCGATGTGTCTTGCGATGAACCCCGACAAGGTTCCTCCAAGGGAGCGCTGCGCCTCGACCAGCAACCGCAATTTCGTCGGCCGCCAGGGCCCCGGCGCGCGCACCCACCTGCTCTCGCCGGCAATGGCTGCCGCCGCCGCCGTCACCGGCCACCTGACCGATGTCCGCGAGTTGCTGGCATGACCCCCGTCACTCGTATCAGCGGCCGCGCCATCCCCTTGGGTCGCGACAATATCGACACCGACGTGATCATCGCCGCCGATCATCTGAAAACCGTCACGCGTGCTGGACTTGGCAAGTTCGCCTTCGCTCCGATCCGCGCCGAGCCCGGCAACGTCTTCGACGACCCGGAATTCGCCGCCGCCCCGATCCTCGTCGCCGGCGCCAACTTCGGCTGCGGATCGAGCCGCGAGCATGCTGCCTGGGCGATGGACGACATGGGGCTGCGCGCGGTCATCGCGCCGAGCTTTTCCGATATCTTCTCGTCGAACGCCTACAAGAACGGCCTAGTCACCGTCGCGCTGCCCGCGGCCGCTGTCGCCCGCCTGCTGGAGCTTGCCGAGCACGCCGAGGTGACCATCGACCTCGGCGACATGACCGTCACCGCGGGCAATGAGCAATTCCTGTTCTCGCTTGACCCGTTCCGCCGGACAAGCCTGATGAGCGGCCTCGACGAGATCGGTCTGACGCTGAAGAGCGAAGCGGCGATCAGCGCTTATGAGGAGCGGTCAGGAGTCTGACTGTCGAGGCCGCCTAAAGCGCGACCTCGCGCGCCTCCCCGTCGCGCGTTTCGAGCCCGAGGGTCTTCTTCGCGGGCGCCGAATGGCCGCGCATCAGCATCTCGGCGAGGTCGGCCTGACCCGCCTCGATCGCGTCGACGATCGCGTGGTGCTGGCGCTGGCCAGTTTGCAGGATGCCCGGAATCTCATCGGCCGGGATCCCGGTCGAGGCAACCACCCCCGGCGACACGAACGGTACCAAGTAGACCCGGTGGATGAGTTCGGCGAGCAGCGCGTCCGCTGCGGCGTCGACGATCAGCCGGTGGAAGCGCAGGTTCATCGCGGCGTAGGCTTCCTGCTCGTCGCGCACGATGCGTTCCTTGGCCACCACCCGGTCGCCCTCGTCGAGCACCTCGCGCAACGCTGCGATCAGCTCGGGTCCGGCACCCTTGGCGGCGATCGTCCGCGCCGCCTGGCCCTCAAGCACGCAGCGCAATTCGGTCGCGCGAAAGCTGTCTTCGATGCTGAATCGCCGCACCGCATAGCCCCGCCGTCCGATCGGCTCGAGCAGCCCCTCGGTAGCGAGCGCCGGAATCACGTTGCGCACCGGAGTGCGCGAGACACCGAGCCGTTCGGCGATCGCAGCTTCGGCGACGCGCCCGCCCGGCTTCAATTCGCCCGAGACGATCAGCTGGCGGATGCGCTGGGCAACGGACATGTCGTTCATGGCGGGACATTCGCGATCGGGGGGAGGGGCGGGCGGTATTTGGGATCCCGCGTCTAGCCTGCCTGCGCCATTTCGCAAAGCCGGCTCGTCGCATGAACGCTTCGTTGTTTCAGGTTCACGCAACTCATGCGACTGTGTCGCGTTGGACACGTAACGAAACACACAAGGAGCCATTTTCATGCGCAAGACTTTGCTCGCGCTTACCGCCGCCTCGCTGACCCTGCCGGCGATTGCCGTCCCCTCGGCGGCCGACGCGCGCCACCATTATTATCGCGGCCGGGCCTACAGCTCGACCTATTGCCATCGCCGCAGTGGCACTACCGGCACGATCGTCGGCGGCGTTGGTGGCGCGCTCCTTGGCCATGCCCTCCTCGGTGGGACGCTAGGCACGGTTGCCGGTGCTGGTGCCGGCGCGCTCGGTGGCCGGGCGATCGAGCGCAACAATCTCGGCCCCAGGTGCCACCGCTACTACCGCTAAGCCTCGGCTAAGCGACTGAACAGGCCGGTGCCCCCGAGCGGGGCGCCGGCCTTTTCTATTCGTCGACCAGCCGGAGCAATCGTCGTTCGAGCGGCGCCAGGACCCCGCCCAGCTCATGGCCCCGTTTGAGCACGGCGCCATGCTCGCCGACCAGCGCATAGGCACCCTGCTTCGCGCGCAGCTGCGGTCGCTTCTCGATCCGGATCTCAGGCCGCTCGGTCGCCCGGCGAAAGGCCGAAAAGCTCGCCACGTCGCGCTCGAACGACATCGCGTAGTCCTTCCAGTGCCCCGCCGCGACCATCCGACCATAAAGGTCGAGTATGTGCTGCAGTTCGCTGCGATCGAAAGCCGTCACGGCCTGCCGGTCGCGGGGCCCGGGGAACGGGGTGATGACGCTCAAGCGCGCTTTACCTTGGCGATCACCGGCTCGGGCGCGGCGTGGTCGCGCTGGATTGCGGCGAGCTGCGCGGTCAACGCCGCCACCTGCGCTTCGAGCGCCGCCATCCGTGCCGGCTGAGGATCGCAATCCTCGCCGCATGGCGTGCCATAGGGGATGAACCCCGGGCTGTAGTGGACGACCTGCGCATCGACCGGCTGGGCGGGGATCCCGACGACCGTTGTTTGCGGCGAAACGCTTCTGGTGACGACCGCATTGGCCCCGACCCGCGCGCCCTCGCCGAGTTCGATCGGGCCAAGCACCTGCGCGCCCGATCCGATCACGACATTGTCGTGCAACGTGGGGTGGCGCTTGCCGCTGACGCCGTTGGTCGGGTTGGTCCCGCCAAGCGTCACATTCTGGTAAATGGTGACATTGTCGCCGATCGTCGCGGTCTCGCCGATCACGGTGAAGCCATGGTCGATGAAGAAATTGCGCCCGATCGTTGCACCGGGGTGGATGTCGATCGCGGTCAGCCCGCGGCCGAGGTGGTTGACCAGCCGGGCAAGGAAAAAGAGCTGGCCCCCGTACAGCCAGTGCGCGACGCGGTGGAACGCCAGCGCCCAGACGCCGGGATAGAGCAGCACTTCCCAGCGCGAACGCGCGGCCGGATCGCGCGCCTTCACCGAGTCCAGATAATCAATCAGCGCCGAGGCCACGGAGCTCCCCTCTTCGTTCAGACCCTATGTAAGTCGGGATCCCGCGCTTGCAAACATCACAATATGGCGTGGACCGTTGCGATCGCCTTCATCACCGCGCCGATGCGTGCGGCGGCCTGGATCGTTTCGGGCTTGATGCCGTGCTGGAACAGGATGCGCTCGTGGCTGTCGATGCACATGCCACAGCCGTTCATCGCGCTGACGGCGAGGCTGAACAGCTCGAAATCATCCTTGTCGGTGCCGTGCGTCGCGAGGAAGTTCATCCTGAGCTTGGCCGGCAACTTGCCATACTCTTCGTTCGAAGCGAGGTGGACGAAGCGGTAATAGACATTGTTCATCGCCATGATCGCCGCCGCTCCGCGGGCCGCATTGGCGACCGCCTCGTCGAGCTTGCCGGCGACCTCGGCCTCTGCTGCGGCGACCAACGGGCGGTGCCCCGAACCGTGCGCGCAGGCGAGCAGCAGGCCATATTTGCGGGTATCGCCGAGCAGCTGGTCGGACAGGATCGAGGAGAGGTTGAGGCGGAGATCCTTGGCGTATTCGGGCAAGGTCTCGGCGAAGTCTTTCAAGGACATGGGAATTCCTAGGTGCGGTCGCCCCGACCACTGCCGGGGCGACCCACTATTCGTCAGGCGGCGACGGGCTTGAGCACGTCCTCGCCCTCTTTCCAGTTGCACGGGCACAGCTCGTCGGTCTGGAGCGCGTCGAGGATGCGAAGAGTCTCGGCCGGGTTGCGGCCAACGTTGAGGCCGTTGACGGTGACATGCTGGATGACATTGTCGGGATCGACGATGAAGGTCGCGCGATAGGCGACGCCCTCCTCGGGGTGAACGATGCCGAGCGCGCTGGCGAGCGTCTTGTTATTGTCGGCGATCCACGGGAAGTCGGCCTTGGCGAGCTGCTCGTCGGACTTGCGCCACGCGAAGTGGACGTGGGCAGTGTCGGTCGAGGCGCCGATCAGGTCGGCATCACGGTCGGCGAAGTCGTCCTTCAAATCGCCGTAGCCGACGATCTCGGTCGGGCAGACGAAGGTGAAGTCCTTGGGCCAGTAGAACAGGATCTTCCAGCGGCCGCTGGTCGGCGTGGTGTCGATCGTCTCGCCATTGGGGAGCGCGGCGGTGCCCTGCTGGACGGGGAGAATGAGGTTGGGGATCTTGTCGCCGACGGTCAGCATGAAAGGCTCCTGTGTTGCGTTGCAGGATGAAATGGTGCGTCGCAGCACATAGGCGCTGGAATATATCGTTCAAGGCGCTTAGATCGATCACTCTGATCGGAAACGCCAATGATTGTATACCTGCCGACCATCAAGCAGCTGCAATATCTCGTCGCGTTGCGCGACTATGGTCATTTCGGGAAAGCGGCCGAAAGCTGCTTCGTCACCCAGTCGACCCTTTCCGCCAGCCTTCGTGAGCTCGAGACGCTTGTCGGCGTGACCCTCGTCGAGCGAACCCGGCGGGTCGTCCGCTTCACCCCGCTCGGCGCGCGGATCGCCGAAAAGGCGCGGCGGGTGCTGCGCGAGGCCGAAGAACTCGCCGACATGGCGCGCGCCGAGGGACTGCCGCTGACCGGCGAGCTGCGCATGGGCGTGATCCCGACCATTGCGCCCTTCCTGCTGCCCGCGATCCTGCCGCGGCTGCGAACGCGCTGGCCCGAATTGAAGCTGTTCCTGCGCGAAGAGACCAGCCAGGCGGCGTGCGACGCGCTCCATCGCGGCCAGCTCGACTGCGTCCTGCTCGCCGCGCCCTATGCCTGCGGCGACGTCGAGATGATGGAGCTGTTCGTCGACGAACTGCTGCTCGCCTTCCCACCGCATGAGAACCCCCCGGCGCGGATCGCGGCGGACGCGATCGACGAGCAACGGCTCTTGCTGCTCGAGGACGGGCATTGCCTGAAGGACCATGCGCTGGCGGCGTGCAACCGGCCGCAGCTGCGCGCCGAGGCGCGGATGCTGGGCACCTCGCTCCATACGCTGGTGCAGATGGTCGACAACGGTCTCGGCCTGACACTGGTGCCGCAAATGGCGGTGTCGGCGGGTATCCTCCAGGGGACCGGGATCGTGACGCGGCGCCTCGATGCGAAAGTCACCTCACGCCGGATCGCGCTGGCGTGGCGCAAGGGCAGTCCGCGCGCGGAGGAGTTCAGGATGCTCGGCGACGCGCTAATCGAGGCCCAGCAGCCAGCGTGACAGGCTGACCGGCCGGACCGCCGCGCCCGGCGCGTGGAGGGCGATCTCGGCGCGGTGAGCCATCATCCATTCGAGGCATGCGGCGCGGCTGTCGAAGCTTGCGTAATTGCCCCGCGACGGGCCGAAGCTGCCTGCGTCGAGCAGGAAGCGCGAGCCTTTGTGGCAGCCCGCCATCCCCGCCCAGCCGCGCGCCGGGGCGACGACGGCGGCGACCCAATAGATCCTCCTCGAATCGAGGAGCTCCACCGGAGGCACCGCCGTCGCCACGCTCAGTTGGCCACCTCCACCGGGCGCGCCGGGCTGGCGGTGGACAGGTCGAAGCGGTCGGCGTTCATCACCTTGGTCCAGGCGGCGACGAAATCGCGGGCGAACTTCTCTTCATTGCCGCGCTCGGCATAGACTTCGGCCGTGGCGCGTAGCTGGCTGTTCGAACCGAAGACGAGGTCGGTCCGCGTGCCGCGCCATTTCTCGTGGCGCCCGCCGCGGTCACGCCCGACGAATTCCTCGTCGCTGCTCGTGTCGACCACTTCCCAGAAGGTGTCGTTGTCGAGCAGGTTGACGAAAAAGTCGTTGCTGAGCGTGCCGAGCCGGTCGGTGAAGGCGCCATGCTTGCTGCCGCCATGATTGGCGCCGAGCACGCGCAAGCCGCCGACCAATACGGTCATTTCGGGTACCGACAGGCCGAGCAGGGAGGCGCGATCGAGCAGCAGTTCCTCAGTCTTCACGCTGTGCTTGGTCGCAAGATAGTTGCGGAAACCGTCCGCCTTGGGCTCCATTACCTCGAAGCTTTCCGCATCGGTCCAGTCGGCGGTGGCATCGCCGCGCCCGCCGGTGAACGGCACGTCGATCGAGAAGCCGCCATCGCGCGCGGCCTTTTCGACCGCTGCCGTGCCTGCCAGGACGATCGCGTCGGCCATCGACAGACCGCCACGAAGCGAGTCGATCTTGGCAAGCACCAAGCCCAGTTCAGCCGGCTCGTTGACCGCCCAGTCCTTTTGCGGGGCAAGCCGAACGCGCGCCCCGTTGGCGCCGCCGCGATGATCCGAGCGGCGGTAGGTCGAGGCCGAGGCCCAGGCCGCCTTGACCAGCTGGCCGATACTTAGCCCAGCGTCGAGGATCTTGCCCTTGAACGCCGCGACGTCGCCGTCCGACGGTTTGGCGCCGGCCGGAACGGGATCCTGCCAGATCAGCTGTTCCTTGGGGACTTCGGGTCCGAGATAGCGGCCGATCGGCCCCATGTCGCGGTGGGTCAGCTTGAACCAGGCGCGGGCGAAGGCATCCTTGAACGCCTCGTGATCATTGCGGAATTTCTCCGAGATGACGCGGAATTCGGGATCGACCTTCAAGGCCATGTCGGCGGTCGTCATCATTGTCGGCACGCGCTTCGAGGGGTCGTGTGCGGCCGGCGCCATATCCTCTTCGCGCTGATTGATCGGTTGCCACTGCTGCGCCCCGGCCGGCGAGCGGACGATCTCATAGTCATAGTCGAGCAGCAGGCGGAAATAATTCTGCGACCACTCCGTCGGCGTGTTGACCCAAGCGCCTTCGATGCCGCTGGTGATGGTGTGCTCGCCGATCCCGGTCTCGTGGCTGTTGGTCCAGCCGAGGCCCTGGAGCGAAATGTCGGCCCCTGCCGGGGCATCCCCGACGTGGGCAGCGTCGCCGGCGCCATGCGCCTTGCCGAAAGTATGCCCGCCGGCGGTCAGGGCGACGGTCTCCTCATGGTTCATCGCCATGCGCTCGAAGGTGATCTTGATGTCGCGCGCCGACTGGAGCGGGTCGGGGTTGCCGCCGGGTCCTTCGGGGTTGACGTAGATGAGGCCCATCTGGATCGCGGCCAAGGGATGCTCGAGCTCCATTTCGCGCTCGGGCTGGATGCGCGTTTCGGTCGCCTCGACCCATTTCTCCTCGGCGCCCCAGTAGACGTCGCGCTCGACCTCATACACGTCCTTGCGGCCGCCGCCGAAGCCGAACACCGGCCCGCCCATCGATTCGATCGCGACGTTGCCGGCGAGAATGAACAGGTCGGCCCAGCTGATATGCTTGCCGTACTTCTGCTTCAGCGGCCACAGCAGGCGCCGCGCCTTGTCGAGGTTGCCGTTGTCGGGCCAGCTGTTGAGCGGCTCGAACCGCTGTTGCCCGCTCGATGCCCCGCCGCGCCCGTCGGCGGTGCGGTAAGTGCCCGCGGCGTGCCACGCCATGCGGATGAAGAACGGGCCATAATGGCCGTAGTCGGCCGGCCACCATGCCTTGCTGTCGGTCATCAGCGCGGTGAGGTCGGCTTTCAGCGCGGCATAATCGAGCGCCTTGAACGCCTCGGCATAGTCGAAGTCGCGGCCCATCGGGTCGGGCGAGACGCCGCCCTGGTGAAGGATGTCGAGCGGCAGCGAGTCGGGCCACCAATCCTGGTTGGTTCGGCCGAGCAGCGAGCGCACCTTCGAATGGGGTACGGGGCAACCCGTCGGATCGCCGGTTTTCATGTCCATTTGGTCTCTCCTGAGAAATCTGTCGCTTGAGGCTAGGCGCGTGAGTGGCGCGACAAAAACGATTAAACTTGCGTGCTGCAAGCGACAAAAGCGATCAGTCGTCGAAGTGGTGAAGCCCCGTGCGCAGATAGTCCCAACCGGTCACCAGGGTCAGGATCGCCGCCGCCCACAGGCTGACGAGGCCGACGGCATGAACCCACGGCATTTGCGGCACGGCCCCACCGAGGATGAGCGCGCCGAGCGCGACGATCTGGAAGGTGGTCTTCCACTTGGCCAGCCGGCTGACCGGGACCGACACCTGGAGCGTCGCAAGATATTCGCGAAGCCCGGACACGATGATCTCGCGCAGCAGGATGATCAGCGCGGCGACAATGTGTAGCCCCTCGACCTCGGGTACCGGGTTGGCCTTGCGGCTGGAGATCAGCATCATCAGCACGGCGGCGACCATGATCTTGTCGGCGATCGGATCGAGGAACTGGCCCAGCCGCGAGATCTGGCCCTGCGCACGGGCGACATAGCCGTCGAAATAGTCGGTGATGCCGACGATCGAGTAGAGGACGAAGGTAATCGCATAATCGAGCGGGGTCGGCCGCCACAGCAGGAACACGAGGATCGGCACCGCGAAGATGCGCGACAGGGTGAGGAGGTTGGGTAGCGTCAGCATCGCGGGACCAACTGCATAGGGCCAGCGCCCGCCGCGTCAAATCGCCAGCAACCGATGCGCCTTCGCAAAGCGATTGCCGTTGTGCTGCAACCCGCTATGGCTTCCGCCACAACCGGCGAAGTCACTCGCCCAATTAGAGGATTTCAGCGGGCGCCCGAATGCAGGACAGTCTCCACCTGCTCAAGACCCGGCGCTTCCTGCCCCTGTTCGCCACC
Source organism: Pseudomonadota bacterium (assembly GCA_030775565.1). Lineage (GTDB taxonomy): Bacteria > Pseudomonadota > Alphaproteobacteria > Sphingomonadales > Sphingomonadaceae > Sphingomicrobium. Next base: position 10,891 of record JALYIX010000205.1, read on the forward strand.
CAGTTCCTCGGTGCCTTCAACGACAATCTGTTCCGCACTTCGATGGTGCTGCTCGTCATCTACGGCGTCTACGGTGACGCGCGCCAGGAGGCGACGTTCAGTGCGATTGCCGGGGGCCTGTTCATCCTGCCCTTCTTCCTGTTTTCGGCGCTGGCCGGGCAACTTGCGGATTCAAGCGACAAGGCGCGCATCATCCGCATCGTCAAGACCGCCGAGATCGCGATCATGGCGTTCGGCGCGGCCGGCCTGCTGATCCACAACGTCCCGCTGCTGCTGATCGCGCTGACCGCAATGGGGGTTCATTCGACCTTTTTCGGCCCGATCAAATATGCCGTGCTGCCGCAGCATCTGCAGGACAGTGAAGTGCTTGGCGGCACTGGGCTGGTCGAAGCCGGAACCTATGTCGCGATTCTCGGCGGGACACTGCTGGGCGGGGTACTCGTCTACCAGCACGCCGACGGCTTCCATGCCGTGCGCGCCGCGGTTGCGGTACTGCTCGTCGCGTTGGTCGGCCGCTGGGTCGGAGGGATGGTCCCCGCCGCGCCGCCCGAAGCCGATGCGCCGCCGCTGAAGATGGACTGGCACATCGTGCGCGCCTCGATCGCCCTCGTCACGGCGACGCTGCACATTCGGCGGCTGTTCCTCGCCATCCTCGCGATCAGCTTTTTCTGGGCGATGGGCGCGGTGCTTGCCGCGCAATTCCCACCGCTCGTCAAGAATGGCCTCGGTTCGGACCAGCATGTCGCGACCTTGTTCCTCGCGGTCTTCTCGATCGGGGTCGCGCTGGGATCGGTCGCGGTCAACCGGCTGCTCAGCGGGCATGTTTCGGCGCGCTATGCGCCGTCCTCGGCGCTCGGCATGGGGCTGTTCGTGCTCGACCTCTACCGCCGGGTGAAGTTCTGGCCGCCGGTCACGCCGGGGGCCAAGCTGCGCGGCCTTCATGCCTTCCTCGCGATGCCCAATAGCTGGGCAGTGGTGCTCGACCTGCTCGGCGTCGCCATTGCCGGCGGCATGTTCGTCGTCCCGCTCTACGCCTTCCTCACGACCACCGTGCACAAGTCAGAAACCGCGCGCACCGTCGCGGCCAACAACATCGTCAATTCGGGCTTCATGGTGCTGGCGACGATGATCCTTGCCTGCGCTGTATATGAAGGCGTGACCGTCGCCGACAGCCTGCTGATCGTTGCCATCGCCAGCATCATTGCCGCCTGGCTCGGCTGGTTACTGCACAAGGCGTGCGACTGACGTTCAGGCGAGGTAGATCGCCACGAACAGGAACCCGCCAACGAAGGTCGTGGCGAACAGCCTCAAGTCGTCCAGCGCACCGTCCGTCGCCACGTGACGGTCGACCAAGTCGAGCAGATAGCGCCGCCCGCGACCGAACTGGCGGGGATCGAGAGCAATGACCGAACGCATGGACCGCGAACATCCTTAACAGGGCTTTTACCATGTCATGAACGCGCGGCGGCAGGCAAGCGGTTCCGCTGTCCCGGGAAGGGACGCTTGAGAGTTTGTTAGATGTAGCTTGCGTGGTTTGCTCGGTACTGGCGGGCTGCCCCAGTCGCGACGAAAATTCAGCCGGTCGCCTTGGCCGACGGCGCGGCACCCGCAGCGATTGTCGGAACGCTTCCTGCGCGGACCAGCTCGTCCGCTTGCTCGCCGGTCATTGGCTTGCCGAAATACCAGCCCTGGCCGACCTTGCAGCCCATCGCGATGACGGCCTCGCAAGTCGCCGCGTCCTCGATCCCCTCGACCGTCACCGGCACGTTGAGCGCGGTGGCCAGCGTCGTCACGGCGCGGACGATCGCCGCGCTCTCGCGGTCGCGGCGGATGGTCGAGATGAAGCTGCGGTCGATCTTGATGACGTCGAACGGCAGCGTGCGGAGGTGCGACAGCGACGAAAAGCCCGTGCCGAAATCGTCGAGCGCGAGACGGATGCCCTGGTTCTTGAGGCTCGTCACGATCGTCCGCGCCTGCTCCAGGTCGACGAACAACGAGCTTTCGGTGATCTCGACGACCAGCCGGTTGGCGGGGAAACCCGTTTCCCGCAGCAGCCGGACGATTTTCTGCGCCAGCCAGGGATCGCCGAGCATCGACGGGGAGACGTTGACCGACAACTTGATCGCGGGGTCCCACGCGGCCGCCTGACGGAAGGCCGAACGCATGACTTGTTCGGACAGTCGCGCGATCAGGCCATGCTCCTCCGCAACCGGGATGAACACGTCGGGCATGATAATTCCCGACAGCGTGTGATTCCACCGCGCGAGCGCCTCGAAGCCGATCAGCCTGCCGGTCGAAAGGTCGATCTGGGGTTCGAAGTGCGGCTCGAACTGGTCGTGCTCGAGCCCGTAGCGAATGCCCTGCTCGATTTCGCTGTGCGCCAGCAAGGCGCGCTCCATCCCGGCGTCGAACCATACCGGGCGGGCGGCACGACTGCTCTTGGCCTGGTCGAGCGCGATGTCGGCGCGGCGCAGCAGGTCGGCGACCGCGACCGGCCCCTGATCGGCGACGGCGATCCCGACATAAGCGCCGACCTGGATATATTTGCCGTCAACTTCATAGGGCCTGGTGATGGCGCGGACGAGGGCGTCCCCAGTGACCTCGGCGCGCGCCATGTCGGCTTTCTGGCGAACCATCGCCAGCGCGAATTCGTCGCCACTGAGGCGCGCCACTGCCGCTTCGCGATCGACCACCGCAAGGATCCCCGCGGCGAGCCGGCGCAGGAGCTCGTCGCCGACGTCATAGCCGTGGCGGTCGTTGATCCCTTTGAAGCGGCTCATCTGGACCGAGATCATCACGAGGCGCTCGCCCGATTCCTGCGCCTTGGTGGCAAGCAGCGCGGCACGGTCGGCGAAGCCCTTGCGATTGAGCAATCCCGTCATGGCGTCGGTCGTCGCGATCAACGCCGCGCGCTCCTCGCTTTGGGCGCGCATCACCGTTTCATGCTGGACATCGACGTAGCGGCGCCAACCGAACAGGATCAGCGCCACGTTGAGCGTCAGCGCGGTGCTGGCAATCTTGAGCGCGCCATCGTCGATCTGTCCAGCGAAGGCCACGTGCTGGAAGAACAGGCTGCCGTTCCACAACAGCAGGACAACCGCGCTGATCAGAATGCCGAGCACGACTGCATCGCGCCGTGCGCTCGCCAGCGACTCGACGCGTCTCCTGCTCGGCGAAAAGATTCGGCGCACTGTCACACAGCTCGCTTAACTGCCGAGGATTAAGAAATTGCTCCATTGCGGATGTGCTGCGCTGGAGACGCTTTTTCACTGTGCAGCGCCACATCATCGCCGCTGTTTGCTCGGTTGCCGATGAGCCTAGCGGGAACCCCTTGCATCGGCAGCGAGACGATTATAATACTGAGCCATATGGTTCAGTATGCCCGCTCTGCCCTCGATGATTCGTTCGCGGCCTTGTCCGATGCGACCCGGCGCGGGATCATCGATCAGCTCGGCCGGGCGGATGCCTCGATCACCAGTCTTGCCGAAAAATTTCAGATGACGCTCACCGGGATGAAGAAGCACGTCCAGGTGCTGGAGCGGGCGGGGCTCGTCGCAACGCAGAAAGTTGGACGGGTGAGGCGCTGCTCGCTCGGCCAGCGCGGCCTCGCGCGGGAGGCGGCGTGGATTGAAGCCCACCGCAAGCTGTTCGAGGCGCGGTTCGACGGACTGGACCAGCTGATCAGGGAAATGTCACAGGAGGAAAATGATGGAAGAACAGCGTAGCAGGGCTGATAGCGACCCGAAACCCACATCGGTCGAGCGCAGGGGAGACTGCGAGCTCCTCGTCACCCGGACCTTCGACGCACCGCCGAGCCTGGTCTACCGGGCGTGGAGCCAGGCCGAATTGTTCCAGCGCTGGTGGGTTCCTCAATCGGCCAGCGGCGTCTCGCTGGTCTCGTGCGAGATGGATGTTCGCACGGGGGGCACGTACCGGCTGGAGTTCGCCGTTGGCGGTCCGCAGACCATGGCCTTCCATGGCAAATATCTCGAGGTCATCCCCGATGAGCGCATCGTCTGGACCAACGACGAGAGCGACGAGGAGGGCGCGGTCACGACGGTCACGTTCGAGGGCCGCGGCGGCCAGACGTTGCTGACGTTCCACGAGGTTTATCCCTCGAAAGCAGCCCTCGACGAAGCGATGCAAGGTGCGGCGGCAGGCCTGCCAGAGCAACTCGAGCAGCTTGATGCTCTGCTTGCGCGGAACAGCGAGTAAAGAGGGCTGGGGACCCACCGGGCCCTGCGCGACCCGGCGCCATTCCGGTGAGTGATGACGATCTTTACGGTCGTCGCTACGCGGCGACGGTGCGCGTCAAGATCTGATCTGGCGAACTCGAACGGGAGACGGGGGTCGGTGCGCTGCGCCGACCCCTTTTTCATGGGATCGGTTCGCTGCTGGCGCTCGACGAACTGATCCCTGCGACCGATCGCATCTCCACGCAGAGCGCCCCGGCAGAAGGCGCCGATTTTTCGACCGACGTCATGAGTTGGAACGCCGCCGGTCGGTTTCGGTGCTGGGGCTATCGCAATATTGCCTGCTATGGCCCGCGAACCGACGGCTGGACCGAGGTCAATCTGCCGCTCGATTCGGTGCGGCCAGCAGGGGATTTTGGATTTCGATGAGACTGTCCTTCGCCAATTGCTTCGGCGGTATCCTGGTGGGCGTTGCAAGCCCGGCCCTTGCCGCGGTCGGCGATGCCGCGGTTGGCGATCCGATCATCGTCACCGGCCGCGGACTGACCGAGCACAAGGCCGACCTCGCCTATGACGTCGTGACGATCAGCCGCGCGCGCATCCTGCAGTCGGCGAGCGGTCGACTGGAAGACGTGCTGCGCGATGTCGGCGGCGTCCAGAGCTTTCGCCGCTCGGATTCGCGCTCTTCCAATGCCACCAACCAGTCGATCACATTGCGTGGTCTAGGCGGCAATGCCACCAGTCGCGCGCTGCTTATCCTCGACGGCGTGCCCCAGTCCGACCCATTCGGAGGATGGATCAGCTTTCCCGCCTATGCCACCGATCGACTCGGGGCGGTCCGCATCACGCGGGGCGGCGGCAGCGCGCTATGGGGAGCAGGCGCGCTGGGCGGGACCGTCGAGCTCGACAGCGCCACCCCCGATCAACTCGCAACCCTCACCGCGCGCGCGGCCTATGGCAGCTATGATTCACGCGACACCCGCGCGGCGGTAACGCTGAAGGGCAGGAGGAGCTTCATCACCGTCTCGGGCGCGCTCGCCACCGGCGATGGTTTCACCCCGATTGTCGAAGACCGCCGTGGCCCGGTCGATCACGCCGCCCCCTACCGCCAGGCCTCCGGCGCCATCCGCGCCGTCACCGCGCTCGGCGCAACAGTCGAGCTCCAGGCCAATCTCTCGGCCTTCGACGACCGTCGAAACCGCGGTGCGAGCTTCACCGACAACCGAGGGCGCGGCACCGACGGGTCGCTCCGCCTGGTCGGAAAAGGCAAGGCCCGCTGGTCACTGCTCGTCTATGGCCAAAGACGACGCTTCACCAATCAGTCGGCCGCGATCAACGCCGCCCGCACCAGTTCGACGCTGACGCTCGACCAATACGCTGTGCCCTCCACGGGTTGGGGTGCGCGCGCCGAACTTGTGCCGATCAGCGGCGACGTGGAACTCCGGCTCGGTGCCGATCTGCGCGCCGTCCGGGGCGAAACGCGCGAATTTTATCAATATGTCGCGGGCACCGCGACTCGCCGGCGAGCGGCGGGCGGGCGAGCCATCACTGAGGGCGCCTTTGCCGATGTCACGGTCACGAGCGGCGTTTTTACCGCCAACTTGTCGGGCCGCCTCGATCGCTGGGCGATCAGCCATGGCCGCCTGTTCGAGGAGACGCTGGCGGGCGCGCGGTTGACCGACACGGGCTTTGCCGACCGCGTTGGCTGGGAGCCGACCGGCCGCGCCGCGATGGCCGTTCGCGCGGGCGGCGGGGTCACCGTTCGGGCCGCAGCATATCGCGGCTGGCGCCTGCCGACGCTTAATGAACTTTATCGTCCATTCCGTGCCGGCGCCGACGCGACCGCCGCCAACGCCACGCTGTCCCCGGAAAGGTTGACGGGCGCCGAGGCCGGGATCGACTGGTCCTTGTCGTCACAAGCAAGGGCTCACCTGACCTTGTTCACGGGCCGCCTCGGCGGCGCCATTGCCAATGTCACCATTGCCCAAGGACCCGGCGTTTTTCCCGGCGTCGGCTTCGTCACCGCCGCAGGCAGCTACCGTCGCCGGGAGAATCTCGACGCCATCCTGACCCGCGGCGCCGAACTCGGCTTCGATCTCATCCACCGGCCGTGGGAGATGCATCTGAGCTACGCCTATGACGACGCGCGGGTGTCCGACAAGGGCGCTGGCCGGGCGCTGGATGGCTTGCGACCGGCACAGACACCCGAACATCAGGCATCCGGCACGATCGGCTGGACGTCCCCCCACGAGCAACGCCTGTCGCTGACCGCGCGCGAGATTTCGAGCCAGTTCGAGGACGACCTCAACCAGCGCACGCTCGCCCCCGCGCTGACCTTCGACGCGACGGCCTCGACCCCGATCGGACGCCGGTTCACGATCGGGCTGCGCGGCGAGAATCTGTTCGACAAGCGGGTCGAAGCGGCGATTGCGAGTGACGGAACGGTCGAACGCGCCCTGCCCAGGACGCTTTGGCTGGAAATCACGCTACGCTAAACGCCGCTCCGGCGCCGCGCCGATGTCCCATTTGACGACCTCGTGCGATGCGCGAACCGAGGTGCCGCGTTGAGGCCGGCTTCTTCGGAAAAGCGTGAGGTCCGATGCAGTGGTGCGGACGGCGGGACTCGAACCCGCACGCCCAAGGGGCAAAAGATTTTAAGTCTCACGCGTCTACCAGTTTCGCCACGTCCGCACGCCGCCGACCTTGCCGCTGCGCCGCCGCCGGTCAAGCGGGGACCGCGCGCTACTCCGCCGTGACTTCGCCGAGGTTGAGCCGCTCGCGCATTTCCTTGCCCGGCTTGAAGTAGGGAACGCGCTTGGCCGAGACCTCGACGGCTGCGCCGGTGCGCGGGTTGCGCCCGACCCGCGCATCGCGCTGGCGCGTCGAAAAGGCCCCGAAACCGCGCAATTCGACCCGGCCGCCACCGGCGAGCTGGCCGGTGATCGAATCGAACAGGGCCGCGACAACGCCTTCGACTTCGCGTTGCGTAAGATCCGGAAAATCCCCGCAAAGCTTCTGGACCAACTCGGATCGGATCATTGTCGCGCTCGCTTTTATTCTGGCGCCCAGCCCCCCGCCGGACGCGCGAAACTTGCAAAAAAACAACGGCGGCGCAAGCGTTTCCGCCGCGCCGCCGAAATCGAGGTCGCATCCCCGAAGGAACGCGACCTCGCGAACAGATGCTGTCCTACTTCTTGGCGGCCTTGAGCGCCTCGCCGAGGATGTCGCCGAGCGACGCCCCCGAATCCGACGACCCATATTGCGCCACGGCCTGCTTCTCTTCCGAGATCTGCAACGCCTTGATCGAGAAAGTCGGCTTCTTCGAGCGGTCGAAGCCGGTCACCTGCGCGTCGAACTTCTGCCCGACCTGGAAGCGCTCGGGGCGCTGCTCGTCGCGGTCGCGGCCAAGGTCGGTGCGCTTGATGAAGCCGGTCACGCCATCGTCGCCGACCTGCACTTCGAGCCCGCCGTCGCGCACTTCGAGCACGGTCACGGTGACCGTCTCGTTGCGGTTGACGCCAGCGCCGCCCGAAGTGCCGGCGCCGCCCGCGGCGACCCCGCCACGCTCGAGCTGCTTCATGCCGAGGCTGATGCGCTCCTTCTCGACATCGACGTCGAGCACGACCGCCTTGACGGTCTCGCCCTTGTGATGAAGCGCGAGCGCCTCTTCGCCGGTCACGCCCCAGGCGATGTCGGACATGTGGACCATGCCGTCGACGTCGCCGTCGAGCCCGATGAACAGGCCGAATTCGGTGGCGTTCTTGACCTCGCCCTCGACCTCGGTGCCGATCGGATGCTTGTCGGCGAAATCATGCCACGGGTTCGACTGGGCCTGCTTGAGCCCCAGCGAAATGCGGCGCTTCTCCTCGTCGACCTCGAGGATCTTGACCTCGACCTCCTGGCTGGTCGAGACGATCTTGCCCGGATGGACGTTCTTCTTGGTCAGCTCATCTCGGATACATGGACCAGGCCTTCGATGCCCGGCTCGAGCTCGACGAACGCACCATATTCGGTGATGTTGGTGACGCGACCGGTGAAGTTGCCCTCGATCGGGTACTTCGCCTGCGCGCCCTCCCACGGATCGCTCTCGAGCTGCTTCATGCCGAGGCTGATGCGCTGGGTTTCGCGGTTGATGCGGATGATCTGCACCTTGACCGTGTCGCCGATGGCGATCAGCTCCGATGGGTGGCCGACGCGCTTGTAGCTGATGTCGGTGACGTGGAGCAGGCCATCGATTCCGCCCAGGTCGACGAACGCGCCGTAGTCGGTGATGTTCTTGACCACGCCCTCGATGATCTGGCCCTCGGCGAGGGTCTGGATGAGGCCGGTGCGCTGCTCGGCGCGGGTTTCCTCGAGGATCGCGCGGCGCGACACGACGATGTTGCCGCGGCGGCGGTCCATCTTGAGGATGATGAACGGCTGCGGCAGGTCCATCAGCGGACCGACGTCGCGCACCGGGCGGATGTCGACCTGGCTGCCGGGCAGGAAGGCGACGGCGCCGCCAAGGTCGACCGTGAAGCCGCCCTTGACCCGACCGAAGATCACGCCCTCGACGCGCTCGGCCTTCTCGAATTCCTTTTCGAGCTTGTCCCACGCGGCTTCGCGGCGGGCGCGGTCGCGCGACAGCATCGCTTCGCCACTGGCGTTCTCGACCCGGTCGACGAACACTTCGACTTCGTCACCGACCTTCAATTCGGCCTTCTGGCCGGGGAGCGCGAACTCGCGCAGCGGCACGCGGCCTTCGGACTTCAAGCCGACGTCGATCACGGCGAGATCGTTCTCGATCCCGGTGACGATGCCCTTGACGACCTTGCCCTCGAAGGACTCGTTCTCGCCGCCAAGCGATTCATTGAGGAGCGCGGCGAAATCGTCGCGGGTGGGAAATGCCGTAGTGGCCATAAATTTGATGTTCTTTCGCGTGTTAGCGTTTCGGGCCGCTGGCCGGACCAACTTGGTCGGCTTCCGTCGAGCGGACTTTGGTGAAACCCTGACTGCCCGCGCGGCCCCATGCCGGGCGGGCGTCCATTGGTCGCAATGCAACCGGGCAAGCCTGAACCACGATGCGCGAACAGCCGCCGTGACCCCGGGGCAATGCCTTCCGGACCCTCGACGCTCGCCGTGAGACGGGCTTCCCCGAGCGCAGACCGCCCGCTGGACCCGCGCCCCTTAGCGCAGGAGGGGGGTGGTGAGCAAGCGCACGGCGATCGGCTGCCCGGTACCGGCGGGACGTGGTGTGCTAGCGCGGCAGCAGCGGGTCGTTCTTGATCCGCACTGGCGCGGGCTTGGTCCGCGGGGTCGACACCGATGCCGGCGCGGTATCGGCAGCGGTCGTCGCATCCTTCGCCAGGCCAGCCTCGGCTGCGGTCGATTTCTTGGCCGCGCGCGGCTGGTCGAGCAGCGCCGCGATGACGGTGCCGTCGCGCTTGTAGACATCGTCATAATGGACGATCGACCCGTCGAGGGCCGCCGCCGCAGTGAAATAGACGATGTATACTGGCAGCGGCTTGACGAACGTCGCCTTTTCCGACCGCTTGGAACCCAGCGTATCGGCGACCTTGGCCGCATCCCACGACCCATTGTCCTCGGCCAGCAGCAAGCGCGCCAGCGATCCGATCTGGTCGGTGCGGATGCAGCCATGACTGAACGCGCGGACCGAGCTGTTGAACCGGCTCTTGGCGTTCGTGTCGTGGAGGTAGATCGCATAGGGATTGGGCATCACGAACTTCATCTGCCCAAGCGCGTTCGACGGCCCCGGCGGCTGACGCCAGCGCTGGACGTTGCCCGTGACCGCATCCTTGACCGGAACGAAGCCGCCCTTGCCCGCGACTTCCTTTGAAATGCTCGTCGGCACTTCCCACCACGGGTTGAGGATCACGCCCGTAGCGATCGCCGACAGCTGCGGGGTCGGGGTCTTGATCGCGCCTGCGACCGCCTTGTGGCGCGAGATGGCAACGCCGTTCTCGACCAGCGTTGCGGTATAGGCCGGCACATTGGCGATGATGTAGCGATTGCCGAGATCGCGCGGCAGCCAGCGCCAGCGGTCCATGTTGAGCCGGATGACATTGACCTGCGCGGCATTTTTCGAATCGGCCAGCGCCGCCCGAAGTGCGCCATATTGGGGGTGGGTCGGCAGCAGGCCGCGTAGCGCGTCGCCGACCCGGTGCTGGGCCAGCGCGCCGTCGAGCAGCGCCCGCTGGCGCTCCGCATTGAGGTCGGGATCGGCGACATGCCAGTCGATCCGGTCCTCACCGCGCACGTGCCCGAAGGCGAAGTCCGAGGACAGCAGGTTGAAGCTTGTCGTCGCGGCGGCGGCGACGCGGTTGGCGTCTTTCGAGGCGATCGCATCGGCCAGCGCGGCAGGCGCATAATCCTTGGGGCTAAGTCCTTCGCTCGCCACCGACTGGATTACAGACAGCAGTTCGGTGGCGTCCTCGATCGGCCAGAAGGGCGGGGGCAGGACGACGGGCGGGGTCGGCGGGGCAGGCGTTGCAATCGGTGGCAGGATCGAGGCCGGCTGGCCGGGCACGACCGGGCCGGGCAGCGGCGCCATCGGGTCGCGAATGACCGGCGCGGCGGTCTGCGCGGCAAGCGGTGCGCCGATCAGCGCCAGAATCGCCACCGTCATCCGCATCTTGGTCACTTGCCTCATGCCAGCCTCTTGCTTCCGTTCGACATTTTCGCCGTCTTGCGGTCTTGCCCGAGTGGGGGCTTACACAGGATGAATGAGCCAAGCCAGTGTCGCCGGCGCAACAGCGGCAGGCCGAATCCACGCTGCGGCGAAGCGAACCAGATGTTAAGGTCCTCGGGGCTAAGCTGTTGCCCATATTGTCGAATGGGGATGAAGGACGAGGCGATGGGGTTCAGTCTGACCGGAGCGATGGTCC
>JALYIX010000206.1 GCA_030775565.1 Pseudomonadota bacterium
ACGCCGATGCCTTTCCCGACTGGGACCTGGCGCAATGGGACCGATTCGCGCGTCGCACTGCCGTCGAACGTGGGGGCCGCATCCTGTTCGACTATGACCCCGCCATCGCCGCGGTGTTCGACGCCACCGCCAAGGCCCCGCCGAGTGAGGCGTGGCCCTATTACGAATCGCTCGCCGGTCGCCCGGTGACGGTCCTGCGCGGTGAACTCAGCGATCTGTTCAGCCAGGAGGTGTTCGAGCGGATGGGACGCGCCATCCCCGACGTCGAACTGGTCACCGTCCCGCGAGTCGGCCATGCCCCGTCGCTCGACGAGCCCGAGAGCCTCGCTGCCCTCGAACGCCTGCTCGACCGGGTCCTCGCGCGGGCCGACGACACCGCCTAGGCGGTCAGCGCCTTCAATTTGTCGAGTGCGGGCGAGTCACCTTCGTCCGTGGCGATGGTCGAGGTAAAGCGCCCGGCGCGGTCGAACAATAGCACCGTCGCGGTGTGATCGACGCTGTAATCGCCGCCCGGCTGCGGAGCCTTGCGCGAGAAGATGCCGAACTGCTTCTTGACCCGCTCGATCGCGGGGACCGATCCGGTCAGGCCGATGACCGGCGTCCCGAACAATCCGGTGTAGCGGCCCATGTCGGCCGGCTTGTCGCGTTCGGGATCGACGCTGACGAAGACGATTGCGAACGACTCGTCGCCCCTGCCGAGCGTCTTCCTCAGCCGCGCGAGCCGGGCAAGCGTCGTCGGACACACGTCGGGGCAATGGGTGAAGCCGAAGAAGATCGCGAACGGCCGTCCTGCCAAGCGCGAGGAGGCGAAGGGCTGGCCGTCGCTGCCGGTCAGCGTAAACGCTCCGCCGAGTTCGGCCACACTGCTGCTGCTGGCCGTCAGCGGGGCGGGGGCACGCGAAGGCAGCGCGAGGAACAGCGCGGCACCGGCGACAGCGGCAAGCGCGACCAGCGCCCACAGCAGCATCCGCGCGCGGCGCATCAACCGGCCACTCCTGCCGCGGTCGCCGGCACCACTGCGGCTTCGATCCGGCGCTCGCCCGCGCGCGCAAAACGAAGGGTGAGCGGCAGTCGCTCTCCGGCCTTCAGCGGACCCGTCAGACCGGTCAGCATGATGTGCGTGCCCAATGGCGCAAGAGTCATCGTCGCTCCCGGCGCAACGCGAACCGCGCCGGTCATCCGCATCGCCATCACGCCGCCAGCATTGCTCGACCCGTGAAGCATCGCCGCCGTGGCGCGCGGGCTCGACACGCCGATCAGGCGGTCGTCCTGTGTTCCTGAATTAATTATCGTCGCATAGGCCGCGCCGCTCACCTGGCCCGGCGCGGTTGCGCGTATCCAGCCGTCGCGCACTTCGATTGCCGAAGCTCGGGGCGGGAGTTGATGGCAGCCGGCAATCAGCAGGGACATGACGGCCGTGACGGGGCGGAACTGGTCGGACATGCTGCGCCCATAAGCCGCACCGGGCTGATGGCCAACCTCAACTCTCGAACAAGGCGCCGCGGTAGTCGGGGTCCTCGAGCGCCCGGCCGGCGCCGAGCGCGACGCAGATCAGCGGCGTGTCGGCGATCCTCACCGGCAGCCCCGTTTCGTCGGCAAGCACGCCATCGATTTCCGGCAGGAGCGATCCGCCACCGGTCATCGTGATCCCGTCGTCGATAATGTCTGCGGCGATCTCGGGCGCGGTATTTTCGAGCGCGCGCCTGACCGCCTGGATGATCTGCCCGACCGGCTCGCGCATCGCGTCGACCAGTTCGTCCTGGGTGATCTCGATTTCGCGCGGGACGCCCCGGGCCACGTCCCGCCCGCGCACGAGCGCGCGGCGAGGCTCGACCCCGAACGGCACTCGCGCAGTGCCGAACTCCTTCTTGATCTTTTCGGCGGTCGCCTCGCCGATCATCAGATTATGGTTGCGGCGGACCGACTGCGAAATGGCGTCGTCCATCTTGTCGCCGCCGACGCGGACCGAACTCGAATAGGTCAACCCGTGGAGCGAGATCACCCCGACTTCGGTCGTGCCGCCGCCGATGTCGACCACCAGCGATCCCTTCGGTCGGATGACTTCGATGCCCGCGCCGATCGCCGCCGCCATCGGCTCGACCAGCAGCAGCACCTTGCTTGCCCCGGCGTTCGACGCGGCATCGCGGATCGCCCGCCGCTCGACCTGGGTCGATCCCGACGGCACGCAGATGACGATCTCGGGCCCGCGGGTGAAGCGGCTGCCCCCGCCGTTGGCCTTGAGGATGAAATGCTTGATCATCTGCTCGGCGACCTCGAGGTCGGCGATGACCCCATTGCGCAAGGGCCGGATGGTCTTGAGATAGGCCGGCGTCTTGCCCATCATCAGCTTGGCGTCGGCGCCCACCGCGCGGACCCGCCGCACCCCGGCGTGAGTCTCCATCGCGACCACCGACGGCTCGTTGATGACGATCCCGCGGCCGCGCGCATAGACGACCGTGTTGGCGGTCCCGAGGTCGATCGCAAGGTCAGTCGACGCAAAGCTGAACAGCTGGCGAAGGCCCATGAATTCAAGTTCTTCTGTAGTGGCGTGTCGCTCGCACCCGGCGTCATGACGTCATGTCGCGCAACCCCGTTAACCGCCGATCGCGCGGGTTAAGGGTGAAATGAGTGCCTTGCGCGATGAAAATGGAGGTGGACGCAGTCTCGTGCTCACCAATCTCCGCGCAAGCTTCACCTGTTATTCCCTGATTCAAGTCGATTCGGCGCTAATAACA
>JALYIX010000207.1 GCA_030775565.1 Pseudomonadota bacterium
GCGCTGATCCTGTCGCTCCGCCGGATGAACCGCATCCGCACCCTCGACCCCGCCGCCAACCTTGCCGTCGCCGAGGCCGGGGTCATCCTCGAGACCCTGCACCACGCCGCGGCGGACGCCGGCCGCCGCTTTCCACTGACCCTCGGCGCACGCGGCAGCGCAACCGTCGGCGGGCTCGTCTCGACCAACGCCGGCGGCACCCAGGTGCTTCGCTTCGGCGCGATGCGGCGCCTCGTCGCCGGGGTCGAGGCCGTTCTCCCCGACGGCTCGATCCACGACGGGCTGGCGGCGCTCAAGAAGGATAATCGCGGCTACAGCCTCGACGAATTGCTGATCGGCGCCGAAGGCACGCTCGGCATTGTCACCGCCGCCGCGCTCCGCCTCGTTCCCGCGATCAGCGGTCGCGCCGTCGCCTGGCTCGGCGTTGCCACCCCCGACGACGCGCTAACCATCCTGCGCACGCTCGAACAGGACACCGACCGCATCGAAGGGTTCGAGATCGTCCCCGGCGAGACCCTCGCCACGGTCCTCGCCCACGTCCCCGGCACTCGCCCGCCCTTGGCCGGAACCCACGCCTGGCACCTGCTCGTCGAAGCGACCGCCACCAGTCCGGCCGACGAGCCCTGCGACGCGCTCCTCACCCGCCTCCTCAGCCCGCTCGTCGGCAGCCTCGTCGAGGACGCCACCGTCGCCGCCAGCGAAGCCCAGGCCGAAGCCTTCTGGCGCCTGCGCGATTCGATCTCCGAAGCCGAACGCGCGCTCGGCCCGGCGCTGCAGCACGATATTTCGGTCCCGGTCTACGCCATGCCGCGCTTCATGGTCGACGCCGCGGCCGAGGTCGAACGCGCCTTTCCCGGCAGCCATGCCTCGGGCTTCGGCCACTTGGGCGACGGCAATGTCCACTTCCACGTCCGCCCGCCCGCCGCCGACCCCGCCGGATGGGTCGCAGCGAACGGCACGGCGGCGAGCCGCCTCGTCCACGACCTCGTCACCGCCGCCGGTGGCTCGATTTCGGCCGAACATGGCATCGGCCAGATGAAGAAGGACGAACTCGCCCGCCTCCTTCCCCCCGGCCGCCTCGCCGCGCTGCGCGCAATCAAGGCCGGGCTCGACCCGCTCCGCCTGATGAACCCGGGCAAGCTGATCGACTGACGCGGAACAGGCACGAACCCCGCCCGTTGGCGGACCTCACAGGAGAGCGACATGAAATATCGGCGGTTGGGCAACAGCGATCTCGAAGTGTCGGAAATCTCGCTCGGCTCATGGCTGACCTATGGCCTGGGGGTCGAAGCCGACGCCGCGCGGGCCTGTCTCGACGCCGCGTTCGATTGCGGCATCAACTTCATCGACACCGCCAATATCTACGGCAAGGGTGCGGCCGAAACCTTCCTCGGCGATGCCCTCGCCGGCCGCCCGCGCGACAGCTACGTCCTCGGCACCAAGCTGTTCGCGCCGATGACCGACACCGACAAGGGCCTGTCCCGGGCGCAAGTCCACAAGCAGCTCGATCTCTCGCTTGCCCGGCTCAAGACCGACTATGTCGATCTCTACCAGTGCCATCGCTACGACGACGAGACGCCGCTCGAGGAGACGATGGACGCGCTGACCGAGGTCGTGCGCGCCGGCAAGGTCCGCTACATCGGCTTCTCCGAATGGCCCGCCGACAAGATCGAGGCGGCGATCGCGATCAGCGGCGACGGCAGCAAGGTCGAGCGTTTCGTGTCGAGCCAGCCGCAATATTCGCTCCTCCACCGCGATCCCGAGGAGCGCGTCATTCCCCTGTGCGCCGCCAACGGTATCTCGCAAATCGTCTGGTCGCCGCTTGGCCAGGGCGTCCTCACCGGCAAATATCAGCCAGGCAAGGCTCCCCCGCCGGGCAGTCGCGCGACCAACGACAAGATGAACAATTTCATCGGCGGCATGCTTCGCGAACCGCTGCTCGAAGCCGTCGAGCAGTTGAAGCCGCTCGCCGCCGAAGCCGGGCTGTCGCTCCCCCAATTCGCCCTCGCCTGGATCCTGCGCGAGCCCAACGTCGCCTCCGCGATCATCGGCGCCTCGCGCCCCGAGCAGGTCATCGACAATGCCGCAGCGTCGGGCGCGAGGGTCGACCCGGCGCTCTTCGCCCGCGCCGAACAGATCATCGCCGACGGAAAGAAGTGACTGGGCAGGAGGTTCAGCGACGCTGAATCGATCCTCTTGCCAGTCCCATGAATGGTCGCTGCCTGTCGTTCTGCTTGTCGCGCGCGCCTTCTCCTCGCGATCCCGATTTCCGGGATGGCGGTCGCTTCCATTGGGGCCGCGGCGGCCACTAAACTCTCCCAATGTGTCCGAATGCAGCAAACGAGGCAATTAATTGGCGAGCGACCGTCACTCCGCCAGTGCGCCCGCGGTCCGTTCGGCAGGCCCTTGGCGGAAACTCCAGCTTTCAGGTTAACGATGACCAAGCCGAAAGATGGCGCAAAAAAAGGTGGTAAGAGCCGGCGGGGAAGCGCCTAACTTCCCTTCGGGTCGTTTGTTTGGCACCAAGGTTTTCATGGCCAGTCAGGACACCTTGCAATCAACGAAAAAGCCTGGCCCTGCGCCGACCGGCCAGGGAACGCCGGTGCAGGTGCGCCTTCAGCCGGTCGAGCTGGCGGCTCCTGATAAGTGGCGCGATAACGCGCTGGGGCAGCCTTCCCGACCTGAGGCCATTTGAAGAATCATCAGGAAGGCACTGGGATAAGTGCCCGTCGCAGCCTCGCCGAGTCGCTCATCCAACGCTTCTGTGCGCGACGACCCGTCAAGCAGCTGAGGGCCGAATGATCCATCGGGGAGCGAGTTGCGTTGCCCAATTTACGGAACGAGGCAACTTCCGAGGAGACGTGGAAGGCCTGCGCGCCGTTGCTGTTCTTGCGGTCTTCGTCTTCCACCTTCGCCGACCTTGCTGCCAGCCGGTTTCGTCGGCGTCGACGTTTTCTTCGTTATCTCTGGCTGTTTGATAACCGATCAGATCCGACGCGGACATGAATCAGGAAAGTTCTCGTACCAACAATTCTATCAGCGGCGAATCGCTCGCATTGCCCCAGCGGGGCTGTTCATCATCCTTTGCGTACTCGCTGTGGCCGCTGTTCTATACGAAGCGACCGATCTGGTCGGGGTCGCGGTTCCAGCGTTCAGTTCGGCGCTAGGTCTGCTCAATCTACAGCTACTCCGACACGAGGGCTATTTCGAAACACGGTCAGACACCGCTCCGCTCCTCCATTACTGGTCGCTCTCCGTGGAGGAGCAATTCT
>JALYIX010000208.1 GCA_030775565.1 Pseudomonadota bacterium
GACCTGGAGCGATCGCACGGTCGACTATCTGCAGGAGAATGCGTCGCAGGACTGGCGGACGATCGACTGGCGCGACGTCCCCGCCGATCGGCTCGATCAAATGCGCTTCACCAACATCCGCTGGAAACAGGACAGCCTGAAACTCTACGGCAAGTCGATCCCGCTTCCCCGATTGACCGCATGGTATGGCGATCCTGGCGCGGCGTACACCTATTCGGGGATCAGATCGGACCCGAATCCGTGGAACGAAGGCTTGCTTCGTCTGAAGGAGCGTGTCGAGAAACTGGTCGGCGGCTCGTTCAACAGCGTCCTCCTCAACTGGTATCGCGACGGTCGCGACAGCCTGAGCTGGCATGCCGACAACGAAAAGGAATTGGGTCTCGATCCGGTCATCGCGTCGGCGAATTTCGGGGCGACCCGCGATTTCCAGCTGCGCCGCAACAGCGATCACGATCAGAAGATCACGATACCGCTGAAGCACGGGACGCTGCTGGTCATGCGGGGGGGGCTTCAGCGACATTGGCAGCATGCGGTGCCGAAACGCGCAGGGTCCGCCGGCGCGCGGTTCAATATGACGTTCCGCACGATCCATGGCCCGAACGCGATGTCGGCCTAGCGAAGGTCGCTGGCATCCCTATCTTCTGTCCTAGCCCCATCGCCAGAACAGAAGTAGAACTCCCTTCATGCTGACCACCATATCCGTCCGCGGCGCGCGCGAGCACAATCTGAAGGATGTCGATATCGACATCCCCCGCGACACGCTGACGGTGATCACCGGCCTGTCGGGCAGCGGCAAGTCGAGCCTCGCCTTCGACACCATCTATGCCGAGGGGCAGCGGCGTTACGTCGAATCGCTGTCGGCCTATGCGCGCCAGTTCCTGGAGCTGATGCAGAAGCCCGATGTCGATCATATCGAGGGGCTGAGCCCCGCCATCTCGATCGAGCAGAAGACGACGAGCCGCAACCCGCGCTCGACCGTCGCGACTGTCACCGAGATCTACGATTACATGCGCCTCTTATGGGCGCGCGTCGGCATTCCCTACAGCCCGACCACGGGCGAGCCGATCGCCGCGCAGACCGTCAGCCAGATGGTCGACCGCGTGATGGCGCTGCCCGAGGGGACGCGGCTGTACCTGCTCGCCCCCGTCGTGCGCGGGCGCAAGGGCGAGTATCGCAAGGAGATGCTGGAGTGGCAGAAGGCGGGCTTCACCCGCGTCCGGATCGACGGCCAGGTCCACGAGATCGACGAGGCGCCCGCGCTCGACAAGAAGTACAAGCACGACATCGAGGTGGTCGTCGATCGCCTCGTGGTGGGCGGCGAGATCGCGACGCGGCTGGCGGAAAGCTTCGAGACCGCGTTGAAGCTCGCGGACGGGCTCGCCTATGTCGACCCGGCGGACCCGGTCGAACCGCACACCCCGCGCCAGGAGGTGCTGGGCGACCATGCGCCCGCCGGCCGCATCGTGTTCAGCGAGAAATTCGCCTGCCCGGTCAGCGGCTTCACGATCAGCGAGATCGAACCCCGGCTGTTCAGCTTCAACGCGCCGCAGGGCGCGTGCCCGGCGTGCGACGGGCTGGGCGAGAAGCAATTGTTCGACGAGGACCTCGTCGTCCCCAATCACGCGCTGAGCATCAAGAAGGGCGCGGTCGTGCCCTGGGCGAAATCGCAGCCGCCATCGCCCTATTACATGCAGGTGCTGGGCAGCCTGGCGCGCGAATTCTCCTTCGCGCTCGATACCCCCTGGGGCGAGCTGCCCGAGGAGGTGCGCCTCGTCATCCTATACGGCAGCAAGGGCAAGCCCGTCACGCTGACCTTCATCGACGGCAAGAAGAAATACGACGTCACCAAGCCGTTCGAGGGCGTGATCGGCAACCTCAACCGCCGCCTGCTCCAGACCGAGAGCGCGTGGATGCGCGAGGAATTGAGCAAATACCAGTCCGCCGCGGCGTGCGAGACCTGCGACGGCGCCCGCCTCCGCCCCGAGCCGCTGGCGGTCAAGATCGCCGGCGAGGACATCAGCATGTCGACTGGACGAAGCGTCGCCGACGCCTTCGCCTGGTTCGCCACGCTCCACGAGAAACTCACCGCGCAGCAGAATGAAATCGCGCGCGCGATCCTCAAGGAGATCAACGAGCGGCTCGGCTTCCTCCACAATGTCGGGCTCGACTATCTCCATCTCGATCGCACCAGCGGCACGCTGAGCGGCGGCGAGAGCCAGCGCATCCGCCTCGCCTCGCAGATCGGCAGCGGGCTCAGCGGCGTGCTCTACGTCCTCGACGAACCCTCGATCGGGCTCCATCAGAAGGACAATGACCGCCTGCTCGAAACGCTTCAGCGATTGAAGTCGCTCGGCAACACCGTGCTCGTCGTCGAACATGACGAGGACGCGATCCGCCATGCCGACCAGGTGATCGACATGGGCCCCGGCGCCGGGGTCCACGGCGGCGAAGTGATCTATTCGGGCGACCTCGCCGGGCTGCTCGAATGCCGCCGCAGCATCACCGCCGATTATCTCACCGGCCGCCGCCAGATCCCGCTCCTCGCCACGCGCCGCAAGGGCAATGGCAAGTTCGTCACGGTCCACGGCGCGACCGCCAACAATCTCGCCGACGTCACCGTCAAATTCCCGCTCGGCACCTTTACCTGCGTCACCGGGGTCAGCGGCAGCGGCAAGTCGAGCCTGACGATCGACACGCTCTACGCCGCCGCCGCGCGCACGCTCAATGGCGCGCGCATCCCCGCCGGCCCGCACCGCAAGGTCACCGGGCTCGAACAGCTCGACAAGGTGATCGACATCGACC
>JALYIX010000209.1 GCA_030775565.1 Pseudomonadota bacterium
GCCACATACTGCCCCGACGCATCGGACATCGTCAGCAACAGATAGCGGTTGCCCTTGCCCGATTGCGGCGTCCGCCACTTGGCGTCCTCGACCAGCCCGGCGAGGGTGCACGGCAGCCGTCCTCCCCCCGCCGGCGGCTCGATCGCCGCTGCCTGCGCATAGGTCCGCACACCGTGGGCTTCGAGCAGGTGCCCCCACGCCTCGACCGGATGGCCGGAAAAATAAAAGCCGAACGCCTCCTTCTCGTGCGCCATCGCCTCAGCCAGCGACCAGCGCCGCGATGGCGCGACGAGCAAGGCCAGTCCGCGATCGGCAGACTCGCCAAACAATGCGACCTGTGCGCTCTCGCGAGCCTCGGCTTGGCGCTGGGCCGTCGCGAGCATCGCCTCGGCGAGCGCATGTACGCCCGCGCGGTTCGGCTCGAGGCCGTCGAACGCTCCGGCACCGATCAGGCTTTCGAGCTGACGCTTGTTCAGCTGCCGTGGATCGACCCGGCGGGCGAAGTCGGCGAGACTGGCGAAGCGCCCGGAGACGCGCTCCTCGACGATCGTCGCCATGGCTTTCTCACCGACGCCCTTGAGCCCGCCGAGGGCAAAGCGGACCTGATCGCCCTGGACGACGAAGTCGGCCCCCGAGGCGTTGATGCACGGCGGCAGGCACTTCACTCCCAGCCGCCGCATGTCATCGACGAACACCGCGAGCCGGTCGGTGTTGGTGATGTCGTAAGCCATCGTCGCGGCATAGAATTCGACCGGATAGTGCGTCTTCAACCACGCGGTCTGATAGCTCAGCACGGCGTAGGCGGCGGCGTGGCTCTTGTTGAAGCCGTAGCCGGCGAACTTGTCGACGAGGTCGAAGATCGCCGAGGCCTGCCGCTTGTCGACGCCATTGGCGGCCGCACCTTCGAGGAAGCGCGCTTTCTGCGCGGTCATCTCGGCCTGGATCTTCTTGCCCATGGCGCGGCGCAGCAGGTCGGCCTCGCCGAGGCTGTAGCCCGCGAGGATCTGGGCAATCTGCATCACCTGTTCCTGGTAGATGATGACGCCGTAGGTTTCCTTGAGCACCGCCTCGAGGCTGGGGTGCAGGTAGTCGGGCGCTTCCTCGCCGTTCTTGCGCCGCGCGAACTGCGGAATGTTGTCCATCGGGCCGGGGCGGTACAGCGCACCGAGCGCGACGATGTCGGCAAAACAGCTCGGCCGCACCTGCGTCAGCGCCCGGCGCATGCCCTCCGATTCGAACTGGAAGACACCGACGGTGTCGGCGCGCGCGATCAGCCGGTAGGTCGCTTGATCGTCGAGCGGCAACGTCGCGAGTTCGATGTCGACGCCGCGCTCCGCCAGCAGCGTTGTCGCGCGTTCGAGCACCGACAGCGTCCGCAGCCCGAGAAAGTCGAACTTGACCAGCCCGGCCTTCTCGACCCACTTCAGGTCGAACTGCGTCACCGGCATGTCCGAGCGCGGGTCGCGGTACATCGGCACCAGCTGCGACAAAGGGCGGTCGCCGATAACGACGCCCGCCGCATGCACCGAGGCATGCCGCGGCAGACCTTCGAGCTTGAGCGCGATCTGCAGCAGCCGCGCCACTTTCGGGTCGCGGTCGCGCTCCGCCACCAGCTCCGAGACGCCGTTCAGCGCGCGGGCCAAGGTCCACGGATCGGTCGGATGATTCGGGATCAGCTTCGCCAGCCGGTCGATTTGCCCATAAGGCAGCTGCAATACGCGGCCGACGTCCTTCAGCACCGCGCGCGCCTTCAACTTCCCGAAGGTGATGATCTGCGCCACCTGCGCGCGGCCGTAGCGGCCCTGGACGTAGCGGATGACCTCGCCGCGCCGGGTTTCACAGAAGTCGATATCGAAGTCGGGCATCGACACGCGCTCGGGGTTGAGGAATCGCTCGAACAGCAGGCCGTGAAATAGCGGATCGAGGTCGGTGATCGTCAGCGCCCACGCCGCCACGGAGCCAGCCCCCGATCCGCGGCCCGGCCCCACCGGGATGCCCTGCGCCTTCGCCCACTGGATGAAGTCGGCGACGATCAGGAAGTAACCAGGAAAACCCATGCCGGCGATCACCTCCAGCTCGTATTCGAGCCGTTCGGCATAGACCGCGCGGGTGGCGGAGTCAGCGCCAAGCGCGTCCATACGGTGCACCAGGCCCTCACGCGCCATGGCCCGGATGGTCTCGTCCTCGGTCTGGCCAGGCC
>JALYIX010000210.1 GCA_030775565.1 Pseudomonadota bacterium
CGGTCGTGGAGGGCGAGCCGGCGGCTCGGTGCGATATGCCCGCCTGCGTCGGGGCCGGCCACCGTGCCGAGCGTCACCGGAGTGAAGGGCGCGCGGAACCGGGTCAGGCCGGCCTGCGGAATGTCGACGCCCGCCGCGCCCGCCAGTCGGGCAAGCGCGGCCATGTTGCTGGTCTTGCCCTGGTCGGTGGCCATCCCGAGCGTGGTGTAGCGTTTGACGTGCTCGACCGAGCGATAGCCCTCGCGCCAGGCGAGGTCGATGTCGGCTGCGGTGACGTCGTTCTGGAAGTCGATGAAGCTCGTCTTCGGGAGGCGTAGCGGGACGGTATCCGGCGGTGCGATCGCATCGACCTCGCCTGCTGCCGAGCCGATGCTTACGACCGCCTGGCGGCTGGCGCCGGGGACGAAGGCCTGAATGTCTTCGCGCCAGGCCAATGCCCCGCCGGCCTGGCTGTGGAGATGGACTGCGGGCACGAATCCGCCCGACACCGCGAGCAGGTCAGCATCGAACTGCACGACGCCGGTTCCGATGCGCGCAGTGACGCCTTTCAGGTGATGCGCGTCCGCTTTGGTCGAAATTGGCGTAGAATCGGCGTGGATAAGGAAACGCGCGCTGGCCTGCTTCGCGACCGAGCTCAACTGGCGACGCGAATCGAGGATGGCGAGGACCTTGCCACCCGCCGCGGCGACTGCATCGGCCGTGGCATAGGCATCGTCATTGTTGGTCGCGATGAGGACGCGGGCGCCGGGAAGCACGCTGAAGCGATTGATATACGTCCGCACTGCCTGGCTCAGCATGATCCCCGGGCGATCATTGCCGGCAAAGGTCAAAGGCCGTTCGAAGGCCCCCGTCGCAAGGAGGATCTGTCCGGCGCGGACGTGCCACAGGCGCTGGGTGGACCGGCCGGGGAAAGGCACCTCGCCGGGCTCGGCCAGCCGCTCGGCCAGGGTCATGAACTTCTCGTCCCACAATCCCGCGGCGGTGGTGCGGGTCAGCAGGCGGACACCGGCGGCCCGCAGCATGTCCGGGTCCGCCGCCGGCGATCCGCCGTCGGCGAGCGCACGACCGCCGAGGATGCGGTCCTGTTCGACGAGCATGACGCGCTTGCCCTCCTTCCCGGCGGCGAGCGCGGCGGACAGGCCGGCAGCGCCGGACCCGACCACGAGCAGGTCGCAAAAGGCGGAGCGATGTTCATAATGGTCGGGGTCGGGCTCGGTCGGGGCCGGGCCGAGGCCTGCGGCCTTGCGGATGAACCTCTCGTACAGCATCCACCGCCTGGGCGGCCCGAAGAAGGTCTTGTAGTAGAAGCCCGCCGCCAGGAACGGGGCAAGCAGGCCGTTGATCGCGCCGACGTCGAAGGCGAGGCTTGGCCAGCGGTTCTGGCTTCGAGCGACCAGCCCGTCATAGACGAAGACATCAGTGGCGCGGGTGTTGGGCTCGGTCCTGCCGCCTTTGCCGACGGTGACGAGCGCATTGGGCTCCTCGACCCCGGCCGCCATGATCCCGCGCGGTCGATGATATTTGAAGCTTCGCGCGACCCGGCCGATGCCGTTGGCGAGCAAGGCGGCGGCAAGCGTGTCCCCGGGCCGGGCACGATATTCGACGCCGTCGAAGGTGAAGCGCACGGTCGCTCCACTATTGCCGCCGATCCGGCCGGGTCCGGTCACAGGTGCACCGCCGCGTCGAACGGAGCGATCGCCTCGATCGCGTGGCTGGTACGATGGCGGCGCAGCACCAGCCACTGACGGCAGCCGAACGAATGGCGCCACAACTCGTCGTCGAGCCCGCGTGGATTGGTCCGCTCATACAGTCGCTGCATTGCCTCGTCGGACGGCATGGCGGTGGTCACGATCGAATCGAGGGTGCGCTCATAGGCGAACTCGGCCTGCGCCCGCGGGCCGCAGTGCGGGCAATCGATCTGCATCATCGAAGGTGCGGCCCTGGTCCGGTTCCGGCTTCGTCGATGATCGCCCCTGTGCGAAACCGGTCGAAGGCGAACGGGGCCGCAAGCGGGTGCGAAGCGCCGGTGGCGAGCAGATGCGCGTAGGTGAAGCCAGAGGCTGGCGTTGCCTTGAACCCGCCATAGCACCAGCCGCCGTTGAGGTAGAGTTGGTCGACCGGCAAGGCCGAGATGAGCGGCGCGCCGTCGAAGCTCATGTCGGTTACGCCGGCCCAGCAGCGAACCATGCGGAGCCGCGACAGCGCAGGGACGAGGGCGATCGCTTCCGCCGCGGCGCGCTCGACCGGCGGCGGGAAGCCGCGCTGGGCATAGCTCGGGTAGCGATCGGGGTCGCCGCCGAGCACGATCCCGCCCTTGTCCGACTGGCTGATGTAGCAATGCACCGATTGCGACTGGATGACGGTATCGATCATCGGCTTGACCGCTTCGGTGACGAACGCCTGAAGCGTCTGGGCCTCGATCGGCAGCTTGATCCCGGCCATGGCGGCAAGCGGCCCGCTGTTGCCAGCGACACAGATGCCGACCCGGCCGGCGCCGATCGCGCCTCGGCTCGTTTCGACGCCGGTGACCCGGCCGCCGGCAATCGTCAGCCCGGTGACCTCGCAATTCTGGATGATGTCGACGCCGAGCGCGTCGGCGGCGCGGGCATAGCCCCACGCCACCGCATCGTGGCGAGCGGTGCCGGCGCGCCGCTGAAGCATGCCGCCCTCGATCGGGAAGCGCGCGGTTCGCGACATGTCGAGATTGGGCACGAATTTGGCGACCTGGTCGCGGGTCAGCAGCTCGGCGTCGATCCCGTCCAAGCGCAGGGCGTCGCCGCGCTGGGCAAGGCGAACCATGTCGCCGTCGCTATGCCCCAGGACCAGCGCACCGCGCGGGCTGAACATCACATTGTAATTAAGGTCGTCGCTCATCGTCTCCCACATCTTAAGGCCGAATTCGAACAGGTTGTGGAGTTCGGGCTGGCGATAGTTGGAGCGCACGATGGTGGTGTTGCGGCCGGTATTGCCACCGCCGATCCAGCCCTTTTCGAGCACCGCGACATTGCGGACGCCGTGGACCTTGGCGAGGTAATAAGCGGTGGCCAGGCCATGCCCGCCGCCGCCGATGACGATCACGTCATAATGAGGCTTGGGCGCCGGATCGCGCCACGCCCGGTCCCACTTGCGCTGACCGGTGAAGCCCGCCTTGATGAGGGCAAGGGCGGAATAGCGCGTCACGCCGCCCAACCGCGCCGCTCTCGCCAGTCCGGCTCGAGCGTGGCGAAGCGGGCTAGGCCGAGCTTGCCGATGTCCGTGAACGAGCAGGTCCCGTCGACGACGAGGTCGCGGATCGCATGGCCGCTTGCCGGCGAAAGGCCGAAGCCCACGCCCGACAGGGTGGCGACGGTGACGTTGCCCGGGTCGCCCAGGCGATCGATGATCGGGCGGCCGTCGGGGCTGTTCTCTATCACGCCGGCCCAGCTGCGGATGACGTTGAGATGGGCCGCCTTGGGAAACATCTCGGCGACCCGGCGGGCGAGGTTGCGGGCGAGCGGCGAGACCGGCCGCGCGGCGGGCCCGTCCGGCGCGATGTCGATCCATTCGTGCGGCCCGCCGCCGAAGGCAAGATTGCCGCGCAGTGTCTGGCGCCCGTAGAGCCCGTTGCCGTCGACCCCGCCGATGGCCATCATCGGTGCAGGCTCGGTCACGATCATTTCGGCGCGGGCCGAGGTGACCGGGAAGTCCACGCCGAGCGGCTCGAGCAGCATCCCCAATTGTGGACCGGCGGCAACGACGAGCGCGTCGCACGCGATCCGCCCGCGCGGCGTTTCGACCGCAACGACCTTTCCGCCTGCCACCGCGATCGACAGTGCCGGGCAATGCTGGAAAATCTTTCCGCCGAGGTCCTGCAGCGCCCAGGCATAAGCCTGCACCGTGCGCTGCGGATTGGCGTGCCCGCCAAAGCGCAGGTGGATGCCGCCGAGACAGGTTTCGTCTGTCAGCGGCACGAGCTCCTGCGCCTGTTTGGAATCGAGCTCGTCGACGCGAAAGCCCATCGCGTTGCACATCCGCCCGACCGCTCGATAATGGTCGAGCAGCTGCTGATCGCGCTGGATCACGATCCGTTCGGGGCGATGTTCGGTCGGATAGCCGAGCAGTTCGTCCATCTGCGGCCACAGCCGCTGTTCCTCGGCGAACAGGGGACTTTGATAATGCGAACAGCCGCCGCCGTTGCGCCCCGACGCTTCCCAGCCGACGATGCCCTTGTCGAGCACGACGACATCGAAGCCGTCGCGAGCGAGCCACCAGGCCGAACTGAGCCCGGTGACGCCGCCACCGATGACAACGATCGATGCGCCCTTGGGGAGCCCCGCCTCAGACATGCATGTTGCCGCCAAGCTCGGCGACCATCTCGGCTTCCCTCGGGGTGCCGATGACGGCGTAGGGCAGCCACTGCGTTGGAATGCCGAACCACACGTCCCAACCGTCGGCCATCTCGGATCGTTCGTGCCAGTCGGCGAGGATACCGAGCGGGACCGGGCGGACCGGGGCGCGAAGGCTTGCGACCGGCACCTGGTCGGGCGTGGTGCCCTGCTCGGCGGCGAGCAGGCAAGCGACCTGGTCGCGGCAGCGGCGGCCCTGGCAGGCCCCCATGCCCGCCCGGGTGAGCCGCTTGATCTGATCGGGATGCGCTGGCCCGTCGTTCAGCAGAGACGCCAGCGAGCGGGCCGCCATGGCGGGGGGACGGGCGAGGTAATGTGGCGGCTGCACCCCGAGCAGGTCGGCGCGGGTGACCTCTTCGCACTGGCAGACGATGGTCTGCGGGCTGGCCTCGCGGCCGAGTGCGGCGGACCATGC
Organism: Pseudomonadota bacterium; assembly: GCA_030775565.1. GTDB lineage: Bacteria > Pseudomonadota > Alphaproteobacteria > Sphingomonadales > Sphingomonadaceae > Sphingomicrobium. The sequence continues at coordinate 4,801 of JALYIX010000210.1, forward strand.
AGCGAGCAGCGCCGGATCGGGTCGCGGGACGGTCGCGCAATCCCCGGCCAGCGCGATCGTGTCGCCCGGGCGCACCCCCGCCGCGTCGAGGAGTTCGGTTGCCGGTGCAGTGGCAATGGCCATGACGATGGTATCGCACGCAACCGCGGTTCGGCGGCCATCGGCAAGGGAGGTCAACACGGCCTGCTCGACGCCGTCGATGCCGCCGGTCGCCGAAGCCAGGCAGTGGTTCGGGTAGAGGGGGATGTCGCCGACTGGTTCGATCACGCCGAGATCGACGATCCCCGCGACCTCGAGCCCATGGTCGGTTGCGAGGCGGGCGGTGTCGCGGCCAAGATCGCCGCCGCCGACGATCAGCACCCGCCGGCTCGCGACCGCGTCGTAGCGGGCCAGCAGCATGGCGAAGCCCTGCGCCCCCATCACCCCCGGGCGGTTCCATCCTTCGAACCCCAGCACCACGTCACGTGCGCCCGTGGCCACGATCAGCCGCCCAAAACCGATCATCGTTGCCCGCTCGCCGTCGGCGATCCCGAGCAGGACTTCGGGCAAGGCGCGCATCGCGGGACCGTTGACGTACAGGCCCCAGGCGCAGGTGCCGAGGCGGACATCCACGCCCGCATCGAACGCCTCTTCGAGTGACGGATTGCTGGCGAACAACTGCTCCACCATCCGCCCCGGATTATGGACCGCGGCCGTCATTCGCCCGCCGAAGTAGAGCGGGACGTCGGTGCCCATCAACTCGCCACGAACGGGATTTTCATCGATCAGCAGGACGCTGCCACCGGCTCTGGCGGCCGCGATCGCCGCCGCGGTGCCAGCCGCGCCGGCGCCGACCACTACGGTATCGAACCGCTCGTCGGCGGCCGGGACCTTGCCGTCGATGGCGTGGCGGTCGGTGACCATCAAACTGCCTCCAGCGCGCGCGTGATGTCGGCGATCAGGTCGTCGCCATGCTCGATCCCGACCGACAGGCGGAGCGTCGACGGCGTGATCCCGCCCGCCGCCCGCTCGTCGGGGGACAAGGCGTAATGGGTCGTCGTCGCGGGGTGGGTGATCAGCGTCTCGGATCCGCCGAGGCTGACGGCGAAGCTGAGCAGGCGAAGCGCGTCGAGGAAGCGAAATGCCTCCGCTTCGCCGCCGTGCAGATCGAAGGAGAAGGTCGACCCGGCGCCGCTGCACTGCCGATCGTAGACGCTACGCCGGGCCGACCCTTCGGCGAGGAAGCCGAGATAGGTGACGCTTGCGACCTTGGGGTGATCGCGCAGCGCGTGGGCGACGCGCCGGGCATTGTCCGACGCCCGCTCCATGCGCAGGTGAACCGTCTCCATCGAACGCAGCAGCAGCCAGCTGGTATAGGGATCGAGATGGCTGCCGAGCGTCGTGCGCAGCAGGCGGAGCGCGTGGACGAGGTCGGTGCGGCCGCTTACCCCGCCCGCCAGCAGATCGCTGTGGCCGCCGCAATATTTGGTCAGCGAGGTCATGCACAGATCGGCGCCTAGCGCGATCGGGCGCTGCATCAGCGGTCCGAGCAGCGTGTTGTCGACGACGACCAGCGGCCGCCGCCCGACACGCGTGGCGACCTCGTCGGCGATGGCCACGACGAGCGCGATATCGACCAGTGCAGCAGTCGGGTTGGCCGGCGTTTCGATGATGATCAGCTTAAGCGGGCCCGCCGTGAGCGCTGCCTCGACCGCCCGCTCGATGTCGGCCCGGTCGCAACCGTCGGTGAAGCTGAACGACTTGACCCCGAAGCCGGGCATGAAGCTGGTCATCAGCCCGTTGGTGCCGCCATAGATCGGCCGGCTGAACACGGCGCTGTCGCCGGGCCGCAGATGGGCGAGCGCGATCGCGCTGTGGGTCGCCATGCCGCTGTTGAACACGGCCGCGGCCTCCGCCCCGTCGAGCGCCGCGAGCCGCGCCTCCACCATGTCGAGATTGGGATGGCCAAGGCGCGCGTAGATGTGGTTGGGCTTGCCGACTTCGGGGCCGGTGCCGTCGAAATATGCCTGGTGGATATCCTTCGCGTGACGTGCCGAGGCATAAGCGAAGGTCGAGGTCATGGTGATCGGCGGCTTGGCCGAATTGCCAGCGGTCGCTGGATCATAACCGGCGCGGACGGCAAGCGTTTCCGGATGCCAGCGGGGGTCGTCGTGCGCGGTCATGCGCCGACGTCCTCGAGGTAGCGCCCCGCCGCACCGCAATACCAGTCGACGAGGCGCATCGTCAGCGATTCCGCGTCGGGACTGTAGGGACCGGGCGTGTAGCCGGGCGAGATCACCCCCCGCTGGTTATTCTCGCACAACTCCTTGTCCTGCCAGTTCGTCCGCGTCCAGAGGTCGGTCAGCGAGGCGACATCATAGTCAACGCCCTCGACCGCATCCTCATGGACCAGCCATTTGGAGACGACATGCGTTTCGGTGGCGGAGATCGGCATGGCCGTGAAGGCGAAGGTATAGTCGCTGGTCGAGTGGCAGAAAACGTTGGGTTCCAGCGCCCAGCGCATCGAGCCCGAGTCCCCGCCAGCCGCACCGCACATCAGTTTCGCGACGCTGAATTCGCCATCCATCGTCATTGCGACATTGCCGGCATTCAGCGGGAAGCGGACCGCCTGCCACCAGTCTTCGCCAGCCGGGCCCATCGGCAGGCCAGCAGTGACCATCCGCTCCTCAAAGGTCCGAGCCGCTTCCGGATCAATGTCGAAATAGGCCGACGAATTGACCGGGAAGGTGCGCGACAATTCGGGATGGCCGGTCGCGCAATGATAGCATTCGCGGGCGTTTTCCATGACCAGCTTCCAGTTCGCCTGCTCGACCAGCACCGACTGGTGGGCAAGCTTGGCGTGGCCGAAATTCTGGGGCGCGAGCAAAGGCGTCAGGTCACGGCGCATCGTATCGAGCGGCGGCGGATCGTTGGCGAGGCACAGGAGGATGGCGCCGGCGACAATCTCGAGCCTGACGGGATTGAGGCCATGCTCGCGCTTGTCGAAGTCGTCGGGCATCCGACCCGCGGCGAGCAGCCGGCCGTCGAGGCCATAGGTCCAGCGATGATAGGGGCAGACGATCCGTGCGGCGTGCCCGGCACCGGGCTGGCACAGCAAGGATCCGCGGTGGCGGCAGCTGTTGTGGAAGCCGCGGACCGTGCCGTCGCGGTCCTTCATCACCAGGATCGGCCAGTGGCCGATGGTCAGCGAGAGATAGTCGCCGGCCTCGCGAAGCTCGGCTTCGAACCCGACGAACAGCCAGTGGCGGCCGAAGATCGCAGCGAGGTCGAACTCGAAATAGTCGGGATCGGTATAGAAAGGCTGGGGCAGCGAATGGCCGGGGGGCCGCGCGCGCAGCCGCGCCGAGATTTCCCTCAACTCCACCAAGTGCCTCCCGTTGCTGCGACTAGGTCGCACGGTCGGGCGGGGGAATGAAAATCGCATTTCCGCATGGCGACATGTCAAAAACATCGCAGGCTGGAGCGGGTGAAGGGAATCGAACCCTCGTCGTAAGCTTGGAAGGCTTCTGCTCTACCATTGAGCTACACCCGCGCCGTTGCGATGACAGGCCGGCTCGACCGGCCGGGCTGCTGTCGCTGCGACGCTAGCCGATGGCACAACCGCCCGGCCCGGGTCAACGGCCGGGCCAGCAAGCAGTCCGCCGCCCTCGCCTGACGACAGCTGCGCACACCGCTTGCAATTGTCGCGGCCTGATCCACAGTCGTCGGCCAAGACTGGGCGGGAGGGCGGATTTGACGTCGGACACGAGCGATACGCGCGAGGCACGCCTGCGCGATTTATCGCCTGCCGCTCGCCGCGAACCGAGCCATGGCCTGCTTCGCTTCCTGACCTGCGGGTCGGTCGACGATGGCAAGTCGACCCTGATCGGGCGGCTGCTTTACGACAGCAAGATGATCGCCGACGATCAGCTCGCGACGCTCGAGGCGGACAGCCAGCGGGTGGGCACGCAGGGACAGGCGATTGATTTCGCGCTGCTCGTCGACGGCCTCGCCGCCGAACGCGAGCAAGGCATCACGATCGACGTCGCCTATCGCTTTTTCGCAACGGCAACGCGCAAGTTCATCGTCGCCGACACGCCCGGCCATGAGCAATATACCCGCAACATGGTCACCGGCGCATCCACCGCCGACCTTGCGGTGATTCTCGTCGATGCGCGCAAGGGCATCCTCACCCAGACCCGGCGGCACAGCTATCTTGCCCATTTGCTGGGCATCCGGCGGCTGGTGCTGGCGGTCAACAAGATGGACCTGGTCGACTATGACCAGTCGGTGTTCGAGGCGATCGTCGCCGATTATCGCGCGTTCGCCGAGGCGATCGGGGTGACCGCCTTCACCGCGATCCCGATCTCGGGGGTGAAGGGCGACAATGTCGCGGTGCGGTCGGCGGCGATGGCGTGGTACGACGGGCCGACCTTGATCGAGCATCTCGAGCGTGTGCCGGTTGAGGACGAGGCAGCGGCCGCTCGCCCGTTCCGCCTGCCGGTGCAATGGGTCAACCGCCCCAACCTCGACTTTCGTGGCTTTTGCGGGCTGGTCACCAGTGGCGTGATTGCGCCGGGGAACGCAGTACGGGTGCTTCCCTCGGGGCGAATCTCGAGCGTAGCGCGGATCGTCACTCAGGACGGCGACCTCGACCAGGCCGTAGCGGGTCAGTCGGTCACGCTGACCCTGGCCGACGAAGTCGACTGCGGCCGCGGTGACCTCATCGCCGTTGCCGACGCCCCGCCCGAAGTGGCCGACCAGTTCGAAGCGACTCTGGTGTGGCTGGCCGACGAGCCGCTGCTGCCGGGCCGTGCCTATGGCCTCAAGCTTGCGACCCAGAGCGTGTCGGCGACGGTCCACGAGCCCAAATACCAGGTCAACGTCAACACGATGGAGCATCTGGCGGCCAAAACGCTCGAGCTCAACGCGATCGGGGTGGCCAATATCACCACCGACCGGCCGATCGTCTTTGAACCCTACACGACCGATCGCCAGCTCGGCGGGTTCATCCTGATCGACAAGCTGACCAACGCCACGGTCGCTGCGGGGATGATCCACTTCGCGCTCCGCCGCAGCCAGAACATCCACTGGCAGGCGGCCTCGATCACGCGCGACAAGCATGCCGCGATCAAGAACCAGAAGCCCGCGGTGCTGTGGTTCACCGGCCTGTCGGGCGCGGGAAAATCGACCATCGCCAATCTGGTCGAGAAAAAATTGCACCGCATGCACCGGCATAGCTTCCTGCTCGACGGCGACAATGTCCGCCACGGGCTCAACCGTGACCTTGGCTTCACCGACGCCGACCGGGTCGAGAATATTCGCCGGGTGGGGGAGGTCGCCAAGTTGATGGCCGACGCCGGGCTGGTGGTCATCGCCGCCTTCATCTCGCCGTTCCGCGCCGAGCGGCAGATGGTGCGCGAAATGCTCCCGCCCGGCGAGTTCATCGAAGTTCATATCGACACGCCGCTGGCCGATGCCGAAGCGCGCGACGTCAAGGGATTGTACAAGAAGGCGAGGGCCGGTCAGCTCAAGAATTTCACCGGGATCGACAGTCCCTACGAAGCACCTGAAGAGTGCGAAATCCGCATCGACACGACCCGGATGACCCCCGAGCAGGCCGCCGACCTGATCATCGACCGGTTGCTCGGGGACGCCTGACGGGTGCGGGGTTTCCCGGGCAGCCGGTGATCGACGCGAATCGCGGATGACGAGCCGTTTTCAATCTGGCGATTGACTCCCCCCACC
>JALYIX010000211.1 GCA_030775565.1 Pseudomonadota bacterium
TGCAGCGCCGGCAACCGAAGAAGCCCCCCGCGAAAAGCGTGGACGTGCGCCAAGGGCAAAGGCTGCGCCGAAGCCAGTAGCGGCCTCCAAAGCCGAACCCGCGCCAGAACGCGCCCCCCGCGCGGAAGAACCCCGCCGCGACCGAGCCCCCCGCCAAGACCGCCCCCACCGCGAAGAACCGCGCCGCGAAGAGCCTCGCCATGAACGCGAGGAAGAACCCGTCAGCGAGCCGAAGCTGGTCGCGGACGCAGTTCCCGAGTGGAACGGCCCGATGCCGAGCTTCCTGTCGTTTGGAGCGAGCTGAGCAAGGCTCGACGCTTCGTCCGATTTTGGGGCGAAAGCGGACGACCGACTCCACCGCCACTATTTACTTCGATACCGCTCCATGAACGCCCCCGCCCACACCGCGAACCGCCCCTCCCCGATCGCCTCGCGCATCCCCTGCATCAGTCGCTGGTAGAACCACAGATTATGCTCGGTCATCAGCATCGCGCCCAGGATCTCGGCCGAGCGGACCAGGTGATGGACATAGGCGCGGGTGTAGGTCGTACAGGTCGGGCACGGGCAGCCCGGCTCGAGCGGCTCCTGGTCCTCGGCGAACTTCGCGTTGCGGATGTTGATCGGGCCGTCGAGCGTGAAGGCCTGCCCTGTCCGCCCCGAGCGAGTGGGGAGCACGCAGTCGAACATGTCGGGTCCGCGCCGCACAGCCTCGACGATGTCGTCGGGCTTGCCGACCCCCATCAGGTAGCGTGGGCGGTCGACCGGCAACTGCCCCGGCGCGAAGTCGAGGCAGGCGAGCATCGCGTCATGCCCCTCCCCCACCGCCAGCCCGCCGACGGCATAGCCATCAAAGCCGATCTCGATCAGGCCGTCCGCCGAGCGTGCGCGCAGGTCGCGGTCGAGCACCCCCTGCTGGATACCGAACAGCGCTGCCCGCTCCGCATGCTCGCCGCCGCGATCGAACTCCTCTCGGCTGCGCTTGCCCCAGCGCAGCGACCGCTCCATCGCCTCGACCTGCACTGAAGGCTCCGCATTGGCGGGGACGAGCTGGTCGAATTGCATGACGATGTCCGATCCGAGCAAGCGCTGGATCTCGATCGACCGCTCCGGGGACAGCATGTGCCGCGATCCGTCGAGGTGCGACTTGAAGCTGACCCCCTCCTCGGTGATTTTCGACAGCTCCGACAGGCTCATTACCTGATACCCGCCGCTGTCGGTCAGGATCGGCCGCTCCCACCCCATGAACTGGTGCAAGCCCCCCAGCCGAGCCACCCGCTCCGCCCCCGGCCGAAGCATCAGATGATAGGTATTGCCGAGCAATATATCCGCCCCCGACCCGCGTACGCCCTCGGGCTTCATCGCCTTGACCGTCGCGGCGGTGCCGACCGGCATGAACGCCGGCGTCCGGATCTCCCCGCGCTGCATCCTGATCGTGCCGGTTCGCGCCGCACCGTCGGTGGCGGCGATCGAGAAGGAGAAACGGTTCATGGCGGCGGCTCCTAGCCGCTCAGGCCGGCGCTCGCTACAGCCGCGCCCATGACGATCGACCTGTGGCTCTACCCCGTCCTGACTGCGACCGCCGTCGTGGCCGGCTTCATCGACGCGATCGCCGGCGGCGGCGGGCTGATCATGGTCCCCGCGCTGCTGTTCGCCGGGGTCCCGCCGCTCAACACGCTCGGCACCAACAAGCTCCAGTCGATGTTCGGGACGGCGATGGCGTTCCGCAATTTCGCCGCCAAGGGCCTCGTCGACTGGCGCGAGCACAAGGGCACCGTCGCTGCGATCTTCGCCGGAGCGACCGCGGGCGTGCTGCTCGTCCAGGCGGTGTCCGGCGATGCGCTCAAGCTCATCATCCCGGTGCTGCTGCTGGTCATGGCCGGCTACACCATCCTCTCCCCGCGCATGCACGACGAGGACGCGCATGAACGCGTCACGGCCCGGGCCTATGTCCCCGTCGCCGGCAGCATCGGCTTTTACGACGGCTTCTTCGGGCCGGGGACGGGGAGCTTCTTCGCGACGACCCTGGTCGCGCTGCGCGGGGTCGGGCTGACGCGCGCGACCGCCCGGACCAAGCTGTTCAATCTCACCAGCAACTTGGCCAGCGTCCTGTTCTTCGCGCTTGGCGGCAAGATATTGTGGGCGCTCGGGCTGTGCATGGCCTTGGGCTCGATGACCGGCGGCTGGCTCGGCAGCCATACCGCGATGAAGTTCGGCGCGAAGCTGATCAGGCCGCTGCTGGTCGTGTTGAGCCTCGCGCTGACCGTGCGCGTGCTGTGGAGCTATTTCGCCGGCTGAGGCAGCAGCAGCGAGCTATCGCCATAGCTGTAGAAGCGATAGCCCTCCGCAATGGCGTGCGCATAGGCCGCCTGCATCGTGTCGAGCCCCATAAGCGCCGAGACCAGCATGAACAGCGTCGAGCGCGGCAGGTGGAAGTTGGTCATCAGCCCGTCGATCGCCTTGAAGCGATAACCCGGGGTGATGAAGATCGCCGTGTCCCCCTCGAACGGGCGAACCACGCCATCGTCCCCCGTGGCGCTTTCGAGCAGCCGCAGCGAGGTCGTTCCCACCGCGATGATCCGCCCGCCCGCCGCGCGGACCGCATTGAGGCGATCCGCCGCGGCCTCGTCGATCCGGCCCCATTCGGCGTGCATGCGGTGCTCGCTGGTCTCGTCGACCTTGACCGGCAGGAAGGTCCCCGCACCGACGTGGAGGGTGAGCGTCTCGGTCGAAACCCCCGCCGCTTGGACGGCCTCGATCAGCGCGGGCGTGAAGTGAAGCGCCGCGGTCGGCGCCGCCACCGCACCCGGCTCGTCGGCGAACATCGTCTGATAATCGTCGGCATCGGCGGCGTCGGTCCCGCGTTTGGACGCGATATAGGGCGGCAGCGGCATCGACCCGGCGCGCTCGAGGAGAAGCTCGACCGGCTCGCTCCCATGGAAGCTGAGCAGCAGCGCGCCATCGTCGCCCTTCTCGACCAGCGAGGCCTTGACCCCCTGGCCGAAGTCGATCGCGTCGCCCACCCGCACTCGCCGCGCATTGCGGACGAACGCCCACCAGTCGCGCGGGCCGGCGCGCTTGTGGAGCGTCGCGCTAATTTTCGCGTCCCCGCGCGTGCCCTCGAGCTGCGCCGGGATCACCCGCGTGTCGTTGAACACCAGCACATCGCCCGCGCACAGCAGATGCGGGAGGTCGGCGACCGTGCGATCCGCAAGCCCGTCCGCCTCGACGACCAGCATCCGCGCCGAATCGCGCGGCCGCGCGGGCCGCAGGGCAATACGCTCTGGCGGCAGGTCGAAGTCGAACAGGTCGACGCGCATTACGGGGCTGGTGCGGCCCCGATCGTCGCATGGACGATCGTCGTCGGCGCCTCAGGCGGCTCGCCCGGCGCGATGCCGTCGACCGCCGCCATGCCCTCGATGACGCGCCCAACGACGGTATATTTATGGTCGAGCGACACCTTGGGCGCGAACATGATGTAGAATTGGCTGTTGGCGCTGTCGTTGCTCTCGGCGCGTGCCATCGCGACGCTGCCGCGCAGGTGCGGCAGGTCGTTGAATTCGGCCTTCAAGTCCGGCAGCGGCGAGCCGCCCGAGCCGTCGCCCTTGGGATCGCCGCCCTGCGCCATGAAGCCGGGGATGACTCGGTGGAACTTGAGCCCGTCGTAGAAATGCTGCTGGGCAAGCGTCTGGATGCGCTGGACCGACAGCGGCGCGATGTCGGGGCGGAGCTGGATGACCACGCGGGAGCCGTTCGACAGGTCGAGCGTGAGGCGGTTGGCGGGATCCGCGGCAACCGCTGCTGGCGCAACGACGCTCACCACCGGGGTCGCGGCGGCAAGCCGGGCGGCTTGCTTGGCCGACATCTTGGCCGGGACGGCGGATTTGGCAGCGACCCTCGCGCGCTTCGCATCCACCGGCGCACTCGCCAGCACCACGAGCGCCGCGAGCGGCAGGATCATCGAAAACCTGGTCATATTCCCTCCCGAAGACAGCGGCTTACCTTGCCGCTGCCAGATGTGCGGCCACGTCGGCGGCAACCGCCGGCGTGACGAATTTGTCGATCGACCCGCCATAGCGGGCGATCTCCTTAACCAGGCGTGACGCGATCGGCTGAAGGCACACGTCGGCCATCAGGAAGACCGTCTCGATGCGGTCGTTCAACTGCTGGTTCATCCCCGCCATCTGATACTCATATTCGAAATCAGCGACCGCCCGCAGGCCGCGAATGATGATCCCCGCACACTCGCGCGTCGCGAAGTCCATTAGCAGCGAATCGAAATCGACAACTCCGATGTCGGCACCGAGATCGGCGACCTCGCGGCGGACCATCGCCATCCGCTGGTCGATCGCGAACATCGGGGATTTGGACGGATTGGTCGTCACCCCGATCACCAGCCGGTCGACGATCCGCGCCCCGCGCTTGATGATGTCGAGATGGCCGAGCGTGATCGGATCGAAGGTTCCCGGATAGACGCCGATACGCATCAATGGTCCCTTTCGACGGCGAAGCGGGCAATCGCGCGCAGCAAGTCGGCCTCGGCTCCGCGATCGGCCAGATGCTCGATCGCCTGGCCGACAAGCAGCTCGGCCTGGGCGCGAGCGCGCTCCTCGCCCATCAGCGACACGAAGGTCGCCTTGCCCGCATCGGCGTCCTTGCCGACGCGCTTGCCGGCCGCCGCCTCGTCGCCGCCATGGTCGATCAGGTCGTCGGCGATCTGGAACGCCAGGCCGACGTTGCGGGCGTAGCCGCGCAACGGGGTGCGCGCGTGCGGGTCGATCTGCCCCATGATGCACGCCGCCTCGACCGCATGCTCGATCAGCGCGCCGGTCTTGAGTTGCTGGAGACGCGTAATGGTGCCGATGTCGAGCGCTTCGCCCTCGGCGGCGAGATCCATCATCTGCCCCCCCGCCATCCCGTCGCGGCCCGACGCGCGGGCGAGGTCGAGGACGAGGTCGGCGCGCACCGCGGCATTCTCGTGGGTCGCGGGATCGGCGAGAATCTCGAACGCCAGCGCGTGGAGGCTGTCCCCGGCAAGCACCGCAGTCGCTTCGTCGAAGGCCTTGTGCACGGTCGGCTTGCCGCGGCGAAGATCGTCGTCGTCCATGCACGGCAGGTCGTCGTGAACCAGCGAATAGACATGGATCGCCTCGATCGCGGCGCCCGCCCGAAGCGCCCGCGCGGGGTCGATCCCGAAGACGCGCGCCGCCGCTACGGTCAGCAACGGCCGCAACCGCTTGCCTCCGCCGATCGCGGCATGCGCCATGGCCTCGAACAACCGGTCGCGGCCATCGCCGGGTGTCCGGAGCAGCGACATGAACAGCGCATCGACCTCGGCCGAGACCGCCCGCGCCTCGGCGTCGAGGTCGATTCCTGCGCGGTCGAGCGTTTCAGTCGCCATCGAACGGCCGCGTCCCGCTCGGCTGGCCGTCGGGGCCAATGCTGATCTGCTCGATCCGCGCCTGCGCCGCCTTCAGCCGCGCCTCGCAATGGCGCTTGAGCGCATCGCCCCGCTGGTAGAGTTCGATCGACTGGTCGAGCGGCGCGGTGCCCTGCTCGAGCGTGCGCACGATCGTCTCGAGCTCGGCGAGCGCCGCCTCGAAGCTCTGGTTCTCGATGGGGTCAGCCTTGGTTGCCATGCCCTACCCTGTCGCTCGCGGAACCGCTTTTCAAGCGCGCTTGAACGGATCCTTGATGCCGGGCACGATCTCGTCCGAGGTATCGGGCTCGCCCGCCTCGGCATAGGCCAGCGCCGCCTCGGCATCGCGATGGTGCTGCTCGCGCTCGGCGCGAAGCTCCTCGATTAGCGCGGCGCGGTCGCCTTCGAGCCTGGTGTCGGTCGGCGCCGCCATGCCCGCCGCCTTGGCCGCCTTGGCCACCGCCGCGTCGAGTTCGCGCTGCGTCGTCAGGCCGAGCGTGACCGGGTCCTTGGGCTGGATATTGGCCATGTTCCAGTGACTGCGCTCGCGCAATGCGGCGATCGTCGTGCGGGTCGTGCCGATCAGCTTGCCGATGGCGCCGTCGCTGACCTCGGGGTGATTGCGGATGATCCAGGCGATCCCATCGGGCTTGTCCTGGCGCTTCGACACCGGCGTGTAGCGCGGGCCCTTGGTGCGGCGCACCGGGTCGGGCTCCTTGATCATCTTGAGGCGATACTCGGGGTCGGCCTGGCCGCGCTCGATTTCCTCATGGTTCAGTTCGCCGGCACGGATCGGGTCGCGCCCGGTCAGCTTGGTCGCCGCGGTATCGTCGGCGATCGCTTGGATCTCGAGGATGTGAAGCCCGCAGAATTCGGCGATCTGCTCGAACGACAGCGCGCTGTTGTCGACCAGCCAGGCGGCGGTCGCATGGGGCATGAGGGGCTGGGCCACGAGGCGTCTCCGAAGGACAAAAGAAACAAAAAGGGCCGCCCCTTCACGGAGCGGCCTGGCATGGGGTGGGTTTAGTCCCGACCTTCGGCAATCGCAAGCCGCCGGAATACCCAAATTCTTGACTTTGGCAAATGGCGGTGTTAGATACGCCAGATGGCAACGATGCTCAAGTCTGCCGACGGGCTTTCGACTGACGCACTCACACGTGCCCATGCGATCGAGCTTGGTCTGCCCGTCAAGATGCTCCGCGTACTGATGCGGGATGGCGAGGTCAGCATCGCCGATCTGGCGCGTTTCCTTGCCCCGCGCCGGACGCTCGAGCGCCGGCTCAAGGACGGGGAACGACTGACCATGGAAGAGAGCGATCGCCTCGCTCGCTTCATGACCATCCTCGAATTGTGCGAATATATGTTCGGTGATCGCCATGAGGCGATGGACTTCCTGCGCTCGAAGCTGCCGGCGTTGGGCGAAGAGGCGCCGATTGATTTCCTGAAGACCAGCGCTGGGACCGAGGCCGTCAATAACCTCCTCCAGCGCGGCCTGCACGGGATGCTCGCCTGAGTGAAGCTCTGGCGGCTTTCCAAGTTCGTCGAACTGGACGGTGAGGGCGGACGCTTGTTTGCCGGGCGCTGGAATCGGGGCGGGCGAGCGGTCGTCTACACCGCCGAGTCCAGCGCGCTGGCGATCCTCGAAGTCCTGGTTCAATATCAGCGAGGACGCATTCCGGTGCCGGTCGAATTTATCGAGATTGTGACCCCGGATACGCTCGCCATCCTCACTTACGGACAGCCGACGCCGCCTCGCGACCAAAGCATATCGCGGGACTGGGGTGAGGACTGGCTGCACGGTGGGGGGAGCGCAGTAGCGCGCGTGCCCTCGGCGCTCGCTCCGGAAAGTTACAATCTGCTGATCAACCCGGCACACCCGGAAGCACCCCAAATCAAGGTCGTCCGTCACTGGCGTCACTCGTGGGACGCCCGACTCTTCGCCTAACCCACCGTCAGCACGATCTTCCCCACATGCTCCCCCGCCTCGAGCCGGGCATGCGCCGCCGCCGCCTCGGCCAGCGGGAAGGTGGCATCGATGATCGGCTTCAACCGGTTGCCCTCGACGTAGGGCCATACCGTTTTCGCCAGCTCGTCCGCGACCATCGTCTTGAACTCGACGTCGCGCGGACGGAGCGTCGAACCGGTCATCGTCAGCCGGCGGCGCATCAGCTCGAAGATCGGCACTTCGGCGGTTCCCCCGCGCTGCACCGCGATCGAAACGTGCCGTCCATCCTCGGCAAGGCACTTCAGGTTGCGCGGGACATAATCGCCGCCGACCATGTCGAGCACCACTGCGACCCCGCGCCCCTCGGTCCAGCGCTCGACCGCATCGACGAAGTCGGTTTCCTTGTAGTTGATCGCATGCGCCGCGCCCAACTCAACCGCCGCCGCGCACTTCTCGTCCGACCCGCAGGTCACGATCACTTCGAGCCCGAACAAATTGCCAAGCATGATCGCCATCGTGCCGATGCCGCTGGTGCCGCCATGCACCAGCACCGTGTCGCCGTCGGCGGCAAAGCCCCGCTCGAACAGGTTGATCCACACCGTGAACAAGGTCTCGGGCAGCGCCGCCGCCTCGGTCATGCGCAGCACCTCGGGCACCGGCAGGCAGGTCCCGACCGGGGCGACGCAATATTCGGCATAGCCTCCGCCGGTGACCAGCGCGCAGACGCGCGTGCCGAGCAGCTGAGATCCGCCCGCGCCCGCCGCGACGACCGTCCCCGCAATCTCCAGCCCGGGGATGTCGGACGCGCCCGGCGGCGGCGGATAGGCCCCTTTCCGCTGCAGCAGGTCGGGCCGGTTGACCCCTGCCGCCGCGACCCTGACCAGCACTTCCCCCGGGCCAGGCACCGGCACCGGCCGATCGACTGGGCGCAACACCTCGGGCCCGCCCGGCTCGCTGATCTCGATCGCGGTCATCGTTGCCGGGATCGTTGCATTATGGTTGCTCACGCCGGTCCGGTCCTTTTCGAAGTTGGCGGCTTATTGACAGCGCGCCCGCGTCGGTCAACGCTAGTCATGCAATGGATCTCGACGATCTCTTCTCCGGCAAGCCCGCCGATCCGCTGACCGAGCTCGGCAAGCAGGACCTCGGCCCGCTTTCGACCGCCGAGCTTGAAGACCGTATCGCCGCCTTGCGCGCGGAAATCACTCGCACCGAAACCCACATGGCCGAGGTCGCCCGCCACAAGGCAAGCGCCGATGCGCTGTTCGCCAAGCGATAGGCCGACCCGCCCATCGTCGCCCGCGCCCTTGATTGGCGCGCCCTACCCCACGACATTGGTCACAAGCGCCGCGCCCGCTCTGGTCGCGGCATAGGAGCCCCCCATGCCCAGTTTCGCCCGCGACCTCGAACAGACCCTCCACAATGCGCTCGGCGAAGCGTCCAAGCGCCGCCACGAATATGCCACGCTCGAACATCTCCTCATCGCGCTGATCGACGACGAGCATGCGTCCAAGGTGATGACCGCCTGCGGGGTCAACCGCGACGACCTGCGCGGCACGGTCAAGCATTACCTCGACAATGAGCTTGGCGCGCTCGTCGCCGATTCGGCCACCGATCCGACCCCGACCAGCGGTTTCCAGCGAGTCGTCCAGCGCGCCATCCTGCACGTCCAGTCGTCGGGCCGCGATGAGGTCACCGGCGGCAACGTCCTCGTCGCGCTCTTCTCCGAACGCGAAAGCTACGCGGTCTATTTCCTCCAGCAGCAGGACATGAGCCGGCTCGACGCGGTTACCTACATCTCCCACGGCGTCGGCAAGGGCGACGCGCCGGGCGAAGCGACCCCGCCGACCGGCGCGGCGTCGGAGGAGAAGACCGAGCAGAAGAGCGACGGGAAGAAGGAATCCGCCCTTTCGCAATTCACCGTCAACCTCAACGACAAGGCGCGCACGGGCAAGATCGACCCGCTCATCGGCCGCATGGCCGAGGTCGACCGCACCGTGCAGATCCTCTGCCGCAGGTCGAAGAACAACCCGCTCTATGTCGGTGATCCCGGCGTCGGCAAGACCGCCATCGCCGAGGGGCTCGCGCGCAAGATCAACGAGGGCGACGTTCCCGAGGTCCTCCTTCCCGCCGTGATCTACTCGCTCGACATGGGCGCGCTGCTCGCCGGCACGCGCTATCGCGGCGACTTCGAGGAGCGGCTGAAATCGGTCGTGACCGAGCTCGAGAAGATGCCCGACGCGATCCTGTTCATCGACGAGATCCACACCGTCATCGGCGCCGGCGCAACCAGCGGGGGCGCGATGGACGCGTCGAACCTGCTCAAGCCCGCGCTCTCGTCGGGCGCGATCCGCTGCATCGGATCGACCACTTACAAGGAATTCCGCAAGCATTTCGAGAAGGACCGCGCGCTGCTCCGCCG
>JALYIX010000212.1 GCA_030775565.1 Pseudomonadota bacterium
GAAACGTTATCTCGCCGCCACCCTCCCGATGTGGATCAGCGGCTGCCTCTGAACCCACCGCTCGAAGCAGAATATTCTGATCCTCTGAGGAGAGTTTGAGATAAACAGACTCGATTGCTCGATCGACGTCTTTGTCCATGGCAGCCGCCATGGACATGCCTTCATCGGAGAGATTCAGCAATCTTTGCGCGCGATGGCTCCCACTGGCCTTAAAACCGATCCAGCCATCACTGAGCAGTTTTTTTATTGATCGACTTAGCTGCGCCCGATCGAGCCCTAACGCGCTTGCGATTTCGGCATCAGTTGAAGCGGGCCTCGACAGCAATTCTAACAGGATTCGGCGCTCTGTCGGTGAGATTTTACCTCGAGGTAGGGCGCGATCGATGTCGGCCAGGATCCGGGCATACAGGCGATTACTTCGTTTGATGCCGGCGGTCGGATTCAATTCCACGTAGCCTCCTACCGCACGACCGAACTCGGACAGATCACAACATCACCCGAACAAATTCAATGACTAGATCAACATATCTTCTGAATAAAGCCTTGGCTAAGTCAAGATATTATTTTGCGAGGCGTTATGCTAATCAACGAAAACCGAGTTAGGATCTTGATTTATGCACCAGATATTCTAGTCTGAAATGCCGCAATCAAGAGCGAAATGGCGCTCATAATGCGAAAGACTCTCAATAGAGACTTTTCCATCTCTCGACAGGTTAGCATGCAACCGGTTGGTTTTCAACCAGAAAAACCTCGATGTGTGCCCCATAATTATCTTTTTTCGAAAAAGGAGAAAGAGATATTTAGGGCGTTCGTTGTTCAGTTTGCTATTCGGGCGTTTGGCTTATCCGAGACAAGCCGAGAAAATTTCGTCGGATGTGCCGCCTAGTGCTCAAGCCTAGCACGGCAGATTTGCCGACGCCGCCAAGGGAAACGGAGGTGGGTCACCGACCGTGGAGACAGAGACTGAGAGAAATGGTGCCCAGGGACGGGGTCGAACCGCCGACACTGCGATTTTCAGTCGCATGCTCTACCAACTGAGCTACCTGGGCCCCGAGCGGCGTCTTCGCCGGAGAGGCGGTTCCCCTAACTGCCGGGTTCGTCGCTGTCCAGCCCGTAAGGGTCGGCGGGCGGACCCGGGATGGCATAGCCGTCACCGAGCCACTTCAGCAGGTCGCGATCCTTGCAACCCCTTGAACAGAAGGGGGCAAAGCCGGGCTCGGGGGCTTTGCCGCAGATCGGGCAGTCTTTAGGCTTGGCTGGCATGGCCGCCCGCCATGGCGAGCCCAGCGTCGGCGCGCAAGTCCACCGTGCCGCCGACCTGGCGGGCCAGGCGGCCGGTCCAGTCAGCAGCGATCGCGGCGATCACCGAAGGATGCGCGACGAGCCGGATCGCCCCGGTCGATCGGGCCGCTTGGCGAAGCAGTGCGCGCGCTTCGAACCCGGCGCGGTCCTGCGCCAGTTCGACCAGCGACGGCCCGCGTCGAGCGCGGACGATCTGGACGAAACCGAAGCCATTGACTCCCGTGCGCTCGAACGGCCGCGGCAGTTCGGTGTCGATCGCTGCGTCTTGGGCCAGCCGCGCGACCTTGCCCTTGACGCTCGGCAGGTCGATGCCGATCGAACCCCCGATCGCCAGCCGCCGGATCGCCCGCGCCGCCGCCGTCGCCCCGCGCAAGGCAAGCGCCTCGGGCGGCAATCCGCCATCGACGTCGATCAGCGTCATCGCCGGAGTCGGCGAAATACGCAGCGACCCGCTGGCGAACCCGACCGTCCCGGTGCGCGCTTCATCGAGCAGGTCGGACCAGCCCACCTTCTCCAACGCGTCGTGCGGGGCGGGAAATTGGAGCTGTCGCCCGCCGAGCCGCTCGGCCAGCGAGGGGGCTTCGAGCGGCGCGTAATCGGTCACGCGTGCCAGGGGACGCTTCCACGGTTCGCTTCCGGGAAAGGCCGACCGCGTGACTTCGATCGTCAGCGCAGCGCCTTCGCTGACCCCGCGCGGCGCGACCGGCATCAGATACTCCTGCCCGCCCTCGTCGCGCGCCACCGCATTGCGGCCCTGCTCGCCGACCTTCAGCAACCGCGCCGCAAGCCGCGTCCCCGCCGGGACGACATCTTCCAGCTCGATCAGCGCCTCGACGATGTGCCCGTCCTCGAGGAGCGCGGCGCGAGTCTCGCCGATGCCCTCCTCGACGATCCAGCCATCGGCCGACTCAGCCAAGCGGATAGCCCGCGCTCTGCAGCAGCGTCCGCGTTTCGGCCAGCGGCAGTCCGACGACGGCCGAGTGGCTCCCGGCGAGATGGCGGACATAGACTTCGCCATAGCCCTGCAGCGCATAGCCGCCGGCCTTGCCGTGCCATTCGCCATGCGCGACGTAAAAATCGATTTCCGCGGGCGACAGCCGCTTGAGCGCGATGACCGTTTCCACCACCCGACTGCGCATCGGCTGGCCCGGAATGGCAAGCGCGATTGCGGTCAGGACGCGGTGCCGCCGCCCCGACAGCAGCGCCAGGCACGCGCGTTCGGTCGCTTCGTCCTCAACCTTGGGCAGGATGCGCCGCCCGACCGCGACGACGGTGTCTGCGCCGAGGACCAGCGCACCGGGATGGCGCTCGGCCACCGCCGCGGCCTTCTCGCACGCCAGCCGCAGCGCATGCGGGCGCGGCAGTTCACCCTTGGCCGGCTCTTCATCGAGGTCGGCAGGATCGATCGCATCGGGGATAATTCCGATCCTCGCCAGCAGGTCGAGACGGCGCGGGCTCGCCGACGCGAGGACCAGCTTCAAGCCCGCGGGCTTCATCAATAGCCTGGCGGGCGCTCGCGGCCGGGCATGAAGCGATAGGTGATGCGACCCTTGGTCAGGTCATAGGGAGTGAGTTCGACCAGCACTTCGTCGCCGGTCAGCACGCGGATGCGGTTCTTGCGCATCTTGCCAGCGGTGTGGCCGAGGATTTCATGGCCGTTCTCGAGCTCGACGCGGAACATGGCATTGGGCAGCAGCTCCAGCACGCGCCCGCGCATTTCGAGAAGTTCTTCCTTGGCCATGCATTTCCTGAAGTCTGAGTGAAGTTGCGCGCCCCCTTAGCGAGAGGAGCGCGAAAATGAAAGGCGGGCGGAAGGTTGCCCCGCCGCCCGCCATTTTCGCGATGTTGGCGAGGGTTACCCGCCGACGACCGCGCCGCCGCCACCGGCCAGCGCCGCGAGCAGGAGCAGCGCGACGATATTGGTGATCTTGATCATCGGGTTGACCGCCGGACCGGCGGTGTCCTTGTAGGGATCGCCGACGGTGTCGCCGGTGACCGCGGCCTTGTGGGCTTCGGAGCCCTTGCCGCCGTAATTGCCGTCCTCGATATACTTCTTGGCATTGTCCCACGCGCCGCCGCCAGACGTCATCGAGATGGCGACGAACAGGCCCGAGACGATCACGCCGAGCAGGAGCGCACCAAGCGCCGCGAAGCCATTGTCGCGCCCGCCGACCGCACCGATCACGAAGAACACCACGATCGGCGCAAGCACCGGCAGCAGCGAGGGGATGATCATCTCGCGGATCGCCGCCTTGGTGACGAGGTCGACCGTGCGCGCATAGTCGGGCCGCGAGGTGCCATCCATGATGCCCGGGTTGTTGCGGAACTGCTCGCGCACTTCCTCGACCACCGCGCCGGCAGCACGCCCGACCGCGGTCATCCCCATCGCCCCGAACAGATAGGGCAGCAGCGCGCCGAGCAGCAGTCCGACGATGACATAGGGGTTGGACAGGCTGAACATCGTGTCGGCGTTGGTGGTGATGCCGAGCGGTCCGGCGAACTCCTTCAAGTCCGCGGTGTAGGCCCCGAACAGGACCAGCGCGGCAAGCCCGGCCGAGCCGATCGCATAGCCCTTGGTGACCGCCTTGGTGGTGTTGCCGACGGCGTCGAGCGCATCGGTCTTGACCCGGACGCTGTCGTCCATCCCGGCCATTTCGGCGATGCCGCCGGCATTGTCGGTGACCGGACCATAAGCGTCCAACGCGACCACCATGCCCGCCAGCGCGAGCATCGCCGAGGCGGCGAAGGCGACCCCGAGCGGACCTGCCAGCTTGAAGCTGACGATCACGCCGGTGACGATCACGAGCGTCGGCAGCGCGGTCGATTCAAGGCTGATGGCGAGGCCCTGGATGACGTTGGTGCCGTGCCCGGCCTGCGACGCCGCGGCGATCGAGCGCACCGGGCGGTAGTTCGTGCCGGTGTAATATTCGGTGATCCACACGATCAGCGCGGTCACCACGAGCCCGACCATCGACGCCCAGAACAGGTTCATCGCCGGGAAGGTCCCGCCGACGCCACTGGTCGGAACCGGGGTGTCGAGATGGCCGCCCAGCGTGAACCAGAAGGCACCGAGGATCGCCGGCACGGCGAGCAGGGTGGTCGTCCAGAAGCCCTTGTAGAGGGCCCCCATGATCGATTCCTTCTTGCCCAGCTTGACCATGTAGGTGCCGATGATCGAGGTGATGATGCACACGCCGCCGATCAACAGCGGCAGGATCATCATCGGTCGCAGCAGGTCGGCGTTGCCCTTGAGCGCAAGCGCGATCGAAACCATCGTGATGCCGACGGTAACGACATAGGTTTCGAACAAATCGGCCGCCATGCCGGCGCAATCGCCGACATTGTCCCCGACGTTATCGGCGATGACCGCGGGGTTGCGGGGGTCGTCCTCGGGGATTCCGGCCTCGACCTTGCCGACGAGATCGGCGCCGACGTCGGCGGCCTTGGTGAAGATGCCACCGCCAAGACGCGCGAAGATGGAGACGAGGCTGGCGCCAAGCGCAAGTGCGGTCAGGGCGTTGACGACCTTGCGGTCATCGGGGGCGTAGCCGGCGGGACCGGTCAGGTACCAGAACAGCCCGGCGATCGCGAGCAACGCAAGTCCCGCGACAAGCATACCGGTGATCGCGCCCGAGCGGAACGCGACGGTGAGGCCCTTCTGGAGCGAGGTGCGCGCGGCTTCGGCGGTGCGGACATTGGCGCGAACCGAGATGTTCATGCCAATGAAGCCGGCGACCCCGGAGAGCAGCGCCCCGATGACGAAGGCGGCGGCGGGCAGCCCACCAAGGAAGACGAAGACCAGCACGGCGACGACCACGCCGACGACCGCGATCGCGGTGTACTGCCGGCGCAGATAGGCCGAGGCGCCTTCCTGGATGGCGAGGGCGACTTCCTTCATGCGGTCGTTGCCGGCCGGTTCGCGGAGCACCTGTTGGCTGGTGAGAACGCCATAGAGCACCGCGATGATGCCGCAGACGATCGCTACATAGAGCAGGTTCATGTCGGAAATTGTCCCCCTGACGCGTGACGGCCCGAACGCGGACCGACCTCATTTGGCGCGGTTTCTAGGGGGCTGCGAAGAGGCTGGCAATATGGTCCGAGAGACCCCTGGCACTTAGTGCAGGAGGAGGACGGCCGAGGTCATGCCCGCGACGAGGCCGGCAAGCGCGATGGCGAGGCGGCGAAGGTCAAGACTGGTGCTCATGGCCAAGATGCTCCGGCAGGTCGACCGGCGCGCCCGCGTCGTGAAGCGAGATGCCCTCGCCCGCGACCAGTTCGCCGATCCGCACCAGATGCGCCCCGGAAGGTAAAGACTTTCTTACCTGATCCTCCACTCCGGGCCGAAGCGCGGCGAGCAGCGCATAGTCGTCGCCCCCGGTCGCGGCGAACAGGCGCGCGGTGCGGTCGTCGCCGCGCGCGGCGCGGAAGGGAGCCGAGAGCGGGACGGTAGCGAGATCGACGGCAATCCGGGCGCCGCTGGCGTCGGCCATGCGCCGGGCGTCGATCAGCAGGCCGTCCGACACGTCCATCATGGCGCTGGCGTAGGGCACGAGCGCCCTGCCCTCGGCAATCAAGGCACGGGGCCGGCGATAGGCGTCGACCAGCGGCCCGCTGGCGGCGGGATCGACGAGCAGCTCGGCAAGCCCCGCAGCGCTGTCGCCGAGCGTCCCGACCAGCCACAGTCCGTCCCCGGCGTGCCCGCCAGTACGATCGGGGACGCGCCCCGCCGCTCGCCCGATCGCGGTCAGTCCCAGGACGCGCGGCGATTGGCGGGGCAAGGCGATGGTGTCGCCTCCGAACAGCGCGCAGTCGTAGTGGGCGAGAGCCTCGCCGAGCCCGGCAACGAACCGCCGGTCCCACTCGCCGTCGCCGAGGCAATAGCCGAGCAACACCCCGACAGGGGTACCGCCCTTGGCAGCGAGATCGGACAGGGTCACGGCGACGAGCTTCGCGGCAACGCTCTCGGGCGGGTCGGCGGGGAGGTAGTGGACCCCTTGCGCGATCATGTCGTGGGTCAGGACGAGATCACCAAGCAGCGCGGTGTCGTCGCGCAAGCCGCGCGCTTCGGGCGTGGTCGCGATGTCTCGCAGGGCGGCGATGAAGTTGAGCTCGGCGGTCATGGATGATCACCCTGCTTGCCAGTCCGGCATTGAGCGATGGCTAGGCTATTTCCCCAGCCACGGTCGGGCCGGCCCCGGGTCGACCCCGGGTTGACGCTCGGGGCGAAGACAATCAGCCCCGCGCGCCCTTCGCGACCGCGTCGAGCAGGCCGTTGACGAAGCCGCTCTCCTTCTTGTCGTAGAAGGCCTTGGCGACGTCGACATATTCGCTGATGACGCTGGCCTTGGGGACGTCGGGGCGCGCGATCAGTTCGTAGGTGCCGGCGCGCAGGATCGCGCGCATCGGGCGATCGAGACGCTCGAGCGCCCAGCCCTTGGCGAGGTTCGCGGTCACCAGCTCGTCAATCTCCGTCCGCCGCGCGTCGACGCCGCGGACGACATCGTCGAAGAAGCTCTGCTCGGCGTCGACATAGGTCGCGCCTTCGATCGTCGCGCCGAGGCGGTGCTCGTGAAACTGGTGGAGCAAGGGGGCGAGCGCGGTCGGCTCCATCTCGAGCTGATAGAGCGCCTGGACCGCGGCGAGGCGGGCGGCGGAACGGGACAGCGAACGGTTCATTCCCGCGCCTTAGCGGGCGGCTCGCCGGCGAGGAAGGGGGCGAGCGCCTGCGCCACTTGCGCTGGCGCCTGCCACGGCGCGAAGTGGCCGACCCCGGGGAGGCGGACGATCTCGACCTGGTCGATCAACCGGTCGAGACCCTCGAGCTGCATCGGCAGCAGCGCCCTGTCGTCCATCCCCCAGATGACGCGCACGGGGACATGGATGCGGGGGAAGGCGCCGAGCAGCCAGTCGGGGATGGGGACGGTGACCCCCGGCGGGGGAACGATCAGTTGCGACGCGCGATACCAGTTGAGCATCCCGGTAAGCGTCCCGGGCTGGCTCCATTCGGCGATATATTGGGCGCGCTCCTCGGGCGGGATCGAGGCGAGGTCGACGTGCCTGGCGAAGCTCTTGTCGAAGAAGGCGGGGAACCCCATCGCCTCGACCGCGGCCTCGAAGCCGGGGGTTCGAAAGGCGGTGATATATTGCGAAGCGGCGCGCTGGTCGACGTCCTCGATGAGACTCTTCTGGAAGACGACCGGGTGGGGCGCGTTGATGATCGCGAGGCGGCTGATGCGCGATCGTCCTGCGACCTCGGGCGCCTTGATCGCCGCAGCCCAGGCGGCGGCCCCGCCCCAGTCGTGGCCGACCAGCGCAAACTCGCCGATGCCAAGCGCGTCGGCCAGCGCGAACAGGTCGGCGACGATCCGGTCGATGCGATAGGCGTCGATCTCGGGCGGGGCATCGGACCCGCCGAAGCCGCGCTGGTCGGGCATGACGAGGCGGAAGCGATCTTCGAGCAGCGGGGCGACGGCGCGCCATGTCCGGTGCGACTCGGGAAAGCCGTGGAGGAGGATGACGGGGGGTGCGTCGGACGGTCCGGCAGTGGCGACGTTGAGGGTCACGCCGGTAGTCAGCTTCTGCTTGTGAAAGTTCATCCTGCTCTCTCCCGTCATCCCCGCGGCGGCGGGACCCATTTCACTCGACATGTCGAGCGTCTTCATTGCCCAGGTGGGTCCCCGCTCCGGTCTCCATCAAGCTATTCGTCTGATGGGCAGCCGCGGCGGGGATGGCTAGGGGTAACTGACCGTCAGTGGCACCTCGGGCAGCGGGATAAACTCGTCATCGCCGGGCACCATTGCAAACCGTGCCGCGCGCCAGTCTTCCTTGGCTTGCTGGATGCGGTCGCGCGACGAGCTGACGAAATTCCAGAACACGTGGCGCGGGGTGGAGAAGGCGCCCCCGCCGAGCAGCATCGCCCGGCTGGCCGAGGTGGCACGAAGTTCGGCGCGGTGGCCCGGCGCGAGGATGACGAGGTCGAACAGGGCAGCGAGCGAGCCGTCTATTGTCACCTGGCCCTCGGTCACCACGATCGCCCGTTCGTCCGCCTCGGCCTCGATCATCACGCGTGCGCCGGCATCGATCATCAAGTCGGCGTAGATGGTCGGCGAATGGCAGGTGGTGGCGGCGGTCGCGCCCCACAACGTGCCCATCAGGATTCGTGCTGACACCCCGTCGCCTTCGACGAGCGGCAGCGCGTCGGGGCGGACATGCTCGAAGGCGGGGTCGATCTCTTCCTTGCCGTCGGGGAGCGCGAGCCAGGTCTGCATGCCGTAGAAGCCGGGGCCCGCGGCGCGGGTGTCCCCTGGCGAGCGTTCGGAATGGACGATGCCATGCCCCGCGGTCATCAGGTTGATTGCGCCCGGCTCGATCCGCTGGACGCTGCCGATGCTGTCCCGATGGTCGATCGCGCCGTCGAACAGGTAGGTGACCGTCGCGAGGTTGATGTGCGGGTGGGGGCGGACGTCCATCCCTTCGCCGGGCGCAAGCAGCGCCGGTCCGAACTGGTCGACGAAGATGAACGGCCCGACCATCGTCCGGCCACGCGAGGGAAGCGACCGGCGGACCTTGAAGGCGCCAAGGTCATGAGTGACCGGAGTGATGATGGTTTCGATCGACGACTCGGGCACGGGCTCCTCCTTGCCGGGCCCGTCTACCAGCTTGTTGCTAGACCGTCAGGCCGCCCACGCCGGCTGGTGGCGGTTGCGGTGGTGGATGACGGCGGGGCTGCCGTGCGAGCGCATGCTGGCTTCGGCGAGGGGCAACGCGGTCGAGCAAAAGGCGCATTCCGCGGACATCCGGCCGATGTGCCAGTGCGTCCGGCCGCAGCCCGGACAATGATTGACCTCATGTTCGCGGTACACCGCGTGATAGCCGCGGGCGCCGGGGTCGTGCGCCATGCGCAGGTCGCCGAGAGTCGGGATGGTCGCCATGAAATCTTCCTTTCGCGCCATTTGAACGACCGTCCGCGCGACAAGTTTCATTCCCCTGTCATGGATTGCGACGATCAGAGGGCGCGCAGTGCCGATGCGGGACGAGCGGTCAACGCGGGCAGCGCGGCGAGCAGCGCGGCGCCGACGGTGACGAGGATCGCCCCGGTGGACAGGGCGGCGAGGCTCGCCCAGTCGGGTCGGAAGGGCAGGTCGAGGGTCGTGCCGAGCAGAAGGCGAGCAGCGGCGATCCCGGCGGCGAAGGCGCTCAGCGTCACCGCCAGGC
>JALYIX010000213.1 GCA_030775565.1 Pseudomonadota bacterium
CCGGCATCGCGCGAGCGCCCGTCCATGATCGCGGCGTCGAGCTCGACCCTTCCGTCGGCAGTGAGGACACTGCCGCGGCCGGCGTTGAAGGCGGGGTCTTCCTCGAGCACGCGCGCAGCCGCCTCGACCGCGTCGAGCGCCGATCCACCGCGGGCGAGGATTGCTTCCCCTGCGTCGAGCGCGGCGTTGAGACCGGCGCGCGCCGCCTCTTCCTGTTCGGGGGGGAGTTTGTCGGGCCGCATCGCGCCGCAGCCGCCGTGGATGACGAGGGTCCAGTTCATCGCGCTGCCCTAGCAGAAGCGCGGCAATCGTCACCCCGGGCGTGAGGCGGGGGGTGGCCTGATCATCGTGGCCCAAGCAGCCGGGTCCCGGGTGAAACCCGCATAACGTGATGGCGCGCTTGACTCCTGCCTCATAACGATACTAATATGATATCAATTAAACAGGGAGGCAAATCATGTCCACTTCACCCCAGGCGGCACTCACATCGAGTCGCGAGCGGCCGGCGCAGACGCTCAGCGGCTACGCCTTGCTGGTCGTGCTGCTGCTCGTCGTCCTGATGCAGCTGTTCGGGGTCTACAGCCTCGCCAACGGCAAGTTTGGGTTGATGCCGATCGCGAGCGTCATCCTCGGTCCGCTGCTGATCCTGCTGATCGCTCCGGGGTTCTACATGCTCCAGCCCAACCAGGCGGCGGCGCTGACGCTGTTCGGCTCCTACGCCGGGAGCGATCGCGCCACCGGGCTGCGCTGGACCTGGCCGTGGCTGATCAAGAAGAAGGTTTCGGTCCGCGCCAACAACGTCATTTCGGACAAGATCAAGGTCAACGACCTGCGCGGCAACCCGATCGAGATGGCGGCGCAGATCGTGTGGCGCGTGGTCGATACCGCGCAGGCTTTGTTCGACGTGACCGATTACCAGGCGTTCGTGATGGTCCAGGTCGAGGCGGCGGTGCGGACCATCGGATCGCGCTATCCCTATGACGATTTCGAGCATCAGGAAGTGACCCTGCGCGGCAATCACGACCAGGTCGGGAGCGAGCTTCGCGCCGAGCTGATCGCCCGGCTGGCAGTCGCCGGGATCACCGTCGACGAGTGCGGCTTCACCCACTTGGCCTATGCCCAGGAAATTGCCGGCGCGATGCTCCGCCGTCAGCAGGCGCAGGCCGTCGTCGCGGCGCGCAAGACGATGGTCGAGGGCGCGGTCGGGATGGTCGAGATGGCGCTGGCGATGCTGAGCGAGAAGAATGTCGTCGAGCTCGACGACGAGCGCAAGGCGGCGATGGTGTCGAACCTGATGGTCGTGCTGTGCGGCGAGCGCGACACGCAGCCGATCGTCAATGCCGGATCGCTGTATCAGTAAGTGACGGCGCGAAAGGCCTTTCCGCTGCGGGTCGACCCCGCGCTGTGGGACGCGGTGGAGCGACTTGCGGCGTGCGACTTGAGGAGCGTCAACGCCGAGGTCGAGTGCCTGCTGCGCGAGGCGCTGCGCGCGCGCGGAGTGAAACTGGGCGACCCGCTGCCGGTGCGGCGCGGCCGACCGCCAAGGGAGAATGATGATGAGTGAAGGCCCCGAATGGTTTGCGGCCAAGCGCTTCGGTTATGGCGCGGGAATCCCGATCAGCTGGCAGGGCTGGCTGGTCACGGCCCTGTTCATGGCGATCGCCATCGGAGCGGCGACCCTCCTTTCGGATCAGCCCAAGGCCCTCGCTGCGATCCTCGTTCCGGCCGTCATCCTGCTGTGGATCGTCACCGCCAAGACCACGCGCGGTGGCTGGCGCTGGCGCTGGGGTAGCGAGGATTAGCGGAGCGCCGCGTCGAGCAGCTTGGCGAGGCGCAGGCCGCCCTTGACGACTTGCGCGCGCGCCGCCGGGATCAGTTGCTCGACTATTGCCTCGTCCATGACGGCACGTTCGCGCTGGCTCGGCGCGCACGGGTTGCCGAGGATCGAGGCGTAGACGATATCGCGCGAAACCTGCCAGCTGTCGCGGCTCCAGTCGGTGACGTCGCCAGCGATCATCGCGCGGCGTGTTGCGAGCGGAGTCGCGCGAAGCAGCCCGAGCGCGCCCCCCGGCGGGGTCGAAATGGCACGCTCGGCGAGGTAACCGTCCCAGATGCTGTGGAGGTTGGTGCGGCCGGCGATCAGGCCATAACTCGCCTTGACCTTGTTGCCGCCCTGGTCGTGATGCTCGCCGGCGTGGAGCGGCTGTGACAAGTCGCCGACGAAATGGGTGAGGAAGGCAAGCGCCTGGACCCGGTCGGCGAGCGGCAATGAGCGGTCGGCGAGGCGCGCCGCCATGCGGACGATCTGGACCGACAGGCAATTGCCATCGGCGCATGGCGCGGCGAGGTCGAACGGCCGGCACACGTCGACGTCCTGAAAGTGCCAGTTATAGGCATAGCCGAAGCGCGACTTGCCCGTAGCCGGGTCTTTCAGCGGCTTGATGCAGTCGGCCCAGGTCGAGGCCGAGGCGATGTCGGTCACCGGGCATTCGGGGGTGGCGAGGAGGTCGCCGTGGCGGAGCAGCGCGGCGAGCTTCGCACGAGTCGCGGGCCGCACGCTGGCGAAGGCGATGCGGGCGACGGTCTGGTGGCCATAGTCCCAATAGGCTGCGGCGGGGGTGGTGGCTGCAAGCGCCAGCACGGCCAGGGCGGCGCGAATGATTCGGATCGGCATGGCGCGCCTTACCAAGGCTTTGTGACAACGGGAATTTCCCTTGTCACACTTAGCGCCTATATGAGCGCTCATGTCCTCCCTTCGCCCATGGCGCCACATCGAGCGGCGCAAGTCCCGCCAGATCATGGTCGGCAATGTCGCCATCGGGGGCGATGCGCCGGTCACCGTCCAGACGATGACCAATACGCCGACCTCGGACGCTGCCGCGACGATCGCCCAGATTCGCCGCTGCGAGGAGGCCGGGGTCGACATCATTCGCGTGTCGTGCCCGGACAAGGAAAGCACCGCGGCGCTGCGCGAAATCGTTCAGGCCGCCAAGGTCCCGATCGTCGCCGACATTCATTTCCACTACAAGCGCGCGCTCGAGGCGGCCGATGCGGGGGCGGCGTGCCTGCGCATCAACCCGGGCAACATCGGGTCGGCCGAGCGGGTCGCCGAAGTCGTTGCAGCGGCGCGCGCCAACGGCTGCGCGATCCGCATCGGGGTCAATGCCGGCAGCCTCGAGAAGGACCTGCTCGAGAAATATGGCGAGCCCTGCCCCGAGGCGCTTGTCGAAAGCGCACTGGACCATATCCGTCTCCTCGAGGATCATGGCTTCCAGAACTACAAGGTGGCGGTGAAGGCATCGGACCTGTTCCTCGCTGTCGCCGCTTACCAGCAGCTTGCCGACGTCGTCGATTGCCCCCTTCACCTCGGCATTACCGAGGCCGGCGGGCTGATCGGCGGGACGGTCAAGTCGTCGATCGGGATGGGGTCGCTGCTGTGGGCCGGGATCGGCGATACGATTCGAGTCTCGCTCTCGGCCGAACCCGAGGAAGAAGTGCGGGTCGGCTATGAGTTGCTGAAAGCGCTCGGGATTCGCAATCGCGGGGTCCGCGTCGTGTCCTGCCCGTCGTGCGCACGCCAGGGATTCGACGTGATCCGCACCGTCCAGGCCCTGGAGGAGCGGTTGCAGCACATCCGCACCCCGATGTCGCTCTCGGTGCTCGGCTGCGTCGTCAACGGCCCGGGCGAAGCGCGCGAGACCGATATCGGCATTACCGGCGGGGGCAACGGCAAGCATATGGTCTATCTGTCGGGGGTCACCGACCATCATGTGCAGGACGCCGGGATGATCGACCACATCGTCCGGCTGGTCGAGGCCAAGGCGGCCGAGATCGAGGGCCAGGCCGCGCTCGAGGCCGCGGAGTAACCTTTAAGCCGACGGTAACCCGCGCCGTGCAACGCTTTTCCCGATGCAACGGCTGGCCTTCATCATCGTCGCCATTAGCGTGCTCGTCGGCATTGCCATGCCGAGCCATCCCTCGACCTCCGCCGAGGTCAACCAGCAGATCCTCATCGACGACGCCGGCAGCAGCGCGAGCGACAGCTATGCAAGCGCGTCGAGCAGCCGCGACGAGCCGAGCATCTCGCCCTCCTATGGCGGCCAGACAACGCTCGACCGCGCGCCGAACGGACATTTTTACACCCAGGCGAGTGTCAACGGCCAGTCGCTGCCGTTCATCATCGACACCGGCGCGTCGAGTATCGCGCTGACCGTCGACTCGGCGCGGCGCATCGGGCTTTATGTCGATCCCTCGGCCTTCACGACCGTCGGCGAAGGCGCATCGGGCGCCACGCATGGCAAGTTCGTGACGCTCGACAAGGTCGAGGTCGCCGGCCGCACCGTCGACCATGTCGATGCCGTCATCCTCGAGGGTCTCGGCACCAACCTCCTCGGCCAGTCGATTCTCACCCGTCTCGGCGGAGTCGAGATGAGCGGCGACAAGATGGTTCTTCGCTAGCGCGCGATCCTTGCTAGGGAACGGCCGATGACCGTCCCGCGCCCTGCCATGCGTCAACTGCATGCTCCCTTGCCCGCCTATGCCGCGGCGATCGCCGGGATCGGCTCCTTCTCGATCATGGACATGGTGATGAAGTCGCTGGTGCTTGCGACTTCGACCTTCGCGACCCTGTTGTACCGCTCGCTGATCGCGGTGGTCGCCGCCGCCTTGCTGGTCGCGATCTTCCGGCCGGCGCGCCCGTCCCGCGCGGCACTTCGCCTGCATCTGCTGCGCGGGACGCTGACGACTGCCATGTCGTTCCTCTTCTTCTGGGGGCTGGCGCGGGTGCCGCTGGCGCAGGGCGTGGCGCTGAGCTTCATTGCGCCGCTGATCGCGCTGGTACTGGCCGCGCTGCTGCTGGGCGAAAAGCTCGGCCGCCGCGCGGTCGCAGCCTCGCTCCTCGCCTTCGTCGGGGTGCTCGTCATCTTCGCCGGCCAGGCGCAGGCCGATCTTGGCCGGGAGGCGCTGCTCGGCAGTGGCGCGATCCTCGTCTCGGCGATGATCTACGCCTGGAACATCGTCATCATGCGCCAGCAGGCACTCGCCGCGCGGCCCGTCGAGATCGCCTTCTTCCAGAATGCGACGGTGTCCGCGGTGCTGCTGCTGGCCGTGCCATTCGCCGGGATGCCGCCGCTGCCGGCCGGGCATTGGACCGCGATTCTCATCGCCGCCTTCCTCGCGATCGTCTCGCAGCTGCTGCTCGCCTGGGCCTATGCGCGCGCCGGGGCGGCCTATCTGTCGACCACCGAATATTCGAGCTTCCTGTGGGCGATGGCGCTCGGCTGGGTGCGTTTCGGCGAGCCGGTGTCGCCGTTTACGCTCGGCGGCGCGGCCCTGATCGTGGCCGGCTGCTGGTTCGCCGCGCGCGCGACCGAGCATCCGGCGCTGGAGGGGTCGGCCTAGCTCTTGCCGGCGAGCAGGTTCACCGTCAGCGCGAACACCCCGACATAGTAGATGAAGGCGGCAATGCCGTGCCCGGTCGCAACGCGGCGGATGTAGGGCGAGGTGATGTTGGTGTCCGAGGTCGACAGCGCCGAGCCGATGCAAAAGGAGAAATAGACGAAGTCGGCGAACACCGGGGTCTTGTCGCCGCCCGGAAATTCCAGTCCCGCCTGGTCCTTCCCGCCGTCGTCGGCGGTGTAGTAAAGGTGCGAGTAGTGGAGCGCGTAAACGGTGTTGCCGAAGAACCATGACATCAGCAGGGTAACGATGGTCACGGCGATATCGCTGCCGCTGGTCTTGGTGTCGCTGGCCATCTGACTGCCGACCGCGACGAGGATGACGATCGTCAGCGCGAAGGCGAGGATCAACAAGACGCTGCGGTTGGCGTCATTCTCGACCGCCACCTTGCGCATATGGTGGTGGTCCGAGCTTTTGTAGAGCTTGAGGCAGCTGGCGATGAAGACCAGCGCCGAAACGTCGAAGCCGATCATCACCGACAGCCACCACGGCGTCACCACCGCCGCGAGCGCGATGCTCGCTGCGAGCATTGCGAAGAACAGGATGAAGCGCGTCGGCGCGACGCGATTGCCGAGGGTCTTGGGTTTCGTCATGGGCAAGACGATAGCGCAAGCGGGCCTTGGGTCCAGTGGAGAGCGGAATGGCCTGGTTGTTGCTGATCGTTGGAGGATTGTTCGAGGTCGGGTTCACGACCTCGCTGCGGTTCGTCGAGGGCTTTCGCAACCTGCCGTGGACGATCGCTTTCCTCGTCTCGGTGACGCTGTCGATGGGGCTGCTCGAGCGGGCTAGCCGCACGATCCCGATGGGCACCGCCTACGCCGTATGGGGGGGCATCGGCGCGGTCGGAACGGTCGTCGTCGGCATGGCGCTGTTCGACGAGCCGGCGACGCTCGTCCGGCTGCTCCTCATCCTGCTGATCGTCGCCGCGATCGCCGGCCTGCGGCTGGCCTAGCGCTGGCGGCCGAGCAGCGGCGCGACCTCGGGCGTCTCCTCGATCGAACGTGGGAAGCGCGGACTGACGAGCGCGTGGCTAGCCTGTTCATAGGCGAAGCCGAGCGAGAGGATCTTCGCGTCGCTCCACTTGGCGCCCATGAAGCTCAAGCCGACGGGCAGGCCAAGCGTCGTGCCCATCGGGACGGTGAGGTGGGGATAGCCCGCCACCGCGGCGAGGCTGCCAGCGCCGCCACCGCTGAACTGATCGGCGTTGACGGCGTCGATCTTCCAGCTCGGGCCCGCGGTCGGGCCGACGAGCGCGTCGAGGTGATTGGCGGCGAGCAACCGGTCGATGCCGCTGGCGCCGGCGGCGGCGAGGCTGGTCGCGCGCGCTTTCTTGTAGGCCGGGTCGGCGAGCCCGCGGGTCTTTTCGGCGTCGATGAACGTCTCTTGCCCGAACAGCGCCATTTCCTGCGCGGCATGGGCCTTGTTGAAGGCGATCAGGTCGGCCAGCGTGCGGGTGGTGACGGCCGGCGGGGTGGTTGCGAGATAGGCGTTGAGGCCGGTCTTGAGCTCGGCATTGAGCACCTTGCCTTCATTGCCGCCGATCGCCTTGTCGTCGAACTTCTTGATCTCGACGAGAATCGCGCCTTGCGCCTTGAGCACTGCAAGCGCGGCCTCGAACGCCGGATCGAGCAGCCGGGTCGAAGCGAAGCGCAGCACGCCAAGTCGGGCGCCGTGCAGCGAGTTGGCGCTGAGCGCCGCGGCGAAGTTGACGCGGTGGGCGTCGGCGTGGCGCGTCGCCGGGTCGCCCGGGTCGGTTCCCGCAATGACGCTCAGCAGTTCGGCCGCCTGATGGACGGTGCGGGTGATAGGGCCGGCGGTGTCCTGGCTGGCGCTGATCGGCACGATGTGGGTGCGGCTGACCATGCCGACGGTCGGCTTGAACCCGACGACGCCGTTGATCGCCGCGGGGCAGGTGATCGATCCGTCGGTCTCGGTGCCGATGGCATAGTCGACCTCGCCCGCCGCGACCGCGGCCCCCGATCCGCTCGACGATCCGCACGGATCGCGGTCGAGCGCGTGGGGGTTGCGAGTCTGGCCACCGACCGCGCTCCATCCCGAGATCGAGTGGGTCGAGCGGATGTTGGCCCATTCGGAGAGGTTCGTCTTGCCGAGGATCACCGCCCCGGCAGAGCGCAGGCGGGCGACCAGCGGCGCGTCGCGGTTGGTGACATTATTGACGAGCGCGAGGCTGCCCGCGGTCGTCGGCAGGGGGCCCGCCGCCTCGATATTATCCTTGATCAGCACGGGCACTCCGACCAGCGGGCCGCGCAGTCCGCTGGCGTCGACCCGCCGCGCCTGGTCGATCGCCGTCGGATCGAGCGCGATCACGGCATTGATCGAAGGGTCAATTCGCTGGACCCGGGCAATCGCGGCGCGCGTCGCCTGTTCGGCGGGGCCGGCGGCAAGGGCGTGCGCCGAGCAGGCGCTGAGGGCAGAGGCAATGAGCAGGCGGCTGTTGATCACGCGGAGACTCCCGTTGGTCGAAAACTTTATCCCTGTCATGCCAGCTTCATCTTTGGGCCGCCAGCGGGGGGACCAAATCCTTTTCACGACAGTTGGCCACCAAATGATGATGACCCGAATCGCCCTGCTCGCAACGACGAGCGCCCTGCTCGCAACGACGAGCGCCCTGTTGATTCCCGCTGCTGCCGGGGCGCAGACCGCGCCGAGCCCGCCGTGGGCGAGCGATCCCGCGCCCGTGACGACGGGGCAGACCGGCGCGACCGCCGCATCTGCGTCGCCC
>JALYIX010000214.1 GCA_030775565.1 Pseudomonadota bacterium
CGCCGGCGACTTGGGCGGTGGCGCCGGCTTCGCGCGCGAAGATTTTCATCTGCTCGGGGTAGCGGCCATAGGGTTGGTGGGCCGAGAGCATGTCATTGTAGGCGGTGACGATCGCGAGGTTGGGCTCGTGGAGGCCGCGGATCGCCGCCTTGTCCTCGCCCGACGCGGCGAAGCCGTGCGCGAAATTGCCGCACGACAGGCGCGGGCGCGAGATGCCGCGGTCGGCCTCGTCGGCCATCAGCTGGAGATATTTCACGCGCCCGGGTTTCGACCGCTCGATGATCCGGTCGGTGACTCGGGCGATGCGAGGGTCGAGGTTTGTCATCATGCCGTCCAGTGAATGTCGATCGGCTGGTCGCACTCGGCCAGAACGCGCCCGATCGGGAGCTTCGACGACTGGCCGTCCTCGATCGCGGCCTCGAGCAGGTCGCGCTTGGCCTGGCCCTTGATCGTGATGAGGATGGTGCGCGCCGAGAGGATCGCGGCGCGGGTCAGGGTCACGCGGGGGACCGGGGCTTCCTTCGGCAGCGGATCGGGCATCACGCCGACCATGCGCCGCGCCTTGGGGGCGTCGAGCGCGTCCTGCAGGTCGGGCCCGGCGAAGATCGAGGCGGTATGGCCGTCGTCGCCCATGCCGAGCCAGACGAGGTCGGGCGGCCAGGGGAGGTCGGCCAGCCGCGCGTCGGCCGAATTCCCGGCGAGCTTGTAATCGTCGATCTTGTCGGTCGTCAGCGGGATCACGCGCGCGCCGAGCGGCAGGAAGGTCCGCGCCAGCGCGCGGATATTGCTCAGCTCGTCCGTCATCGGCACGAGTCGCTCGTCGCCGGGGATGATGACGACTTTCTTCCAGTTCAATTTGGCCTTGGCGAGCTGGGCCAAGATCGGCCCCGGGGTCGACCCGCCGGGCAGCGCGAGCATTGCGTCGCCGCGCGATTCCAATGCACTTTGGATGATGAACTCGACGTCGCCGGCGACCGCCGCGGCCATTTCGTCGATCGAGTCATAATCCCAGAATTCGGCTTCAATCACTGCTCGGTCCTTGTCATTCATGCCAATGCACGCCGTCGCGCTCGGTCAGCGCGATCGCGGCAGAGGGGCCCCAATTGCCCGCGGCGTAGGATTTGGGGGTCATGCCCGCTTCGCTCCACGCGGCGCGCACGCCGTCGATCCACTCCCACTGCGCCTCGACCTCGTCGCGGCGGACGAACAGGGTCGGGTCGCCTTCAATCAGGTCGAGCAGGAGGCGCTCATAGGCGATGCGGCGGCGGTGGTCGGCGAAGGCGTTGGCCATGCCGAGATCGAGCGGCAGTTCGCGCAGGCGAATGCCAGAGCGGTCGAGCCCGGGGGTCTTGGCCATCACCTGCAGCCGGATATTTTCCTCGGGCTGGATCGAGATCAGCAATTTGTTGGCCCGCGTCGTCGCCCCGCGCGAGGCGAACATCGAGTGGGGGACGCATTTGAACTGGATGAAGATTTCGGTCGACCGCTCGGGCATGCGCTTGCCGGTACGGAGGTAGAAGGGCACGCCCGCCCAGCGCCAATTGTCGACATGGGCCTTCAGCGCGACGAAGGTTTCGGTGTCCGAGGGGCGGGTCAGTTCGTCGAGGTAGCCGGGGACCGGCTGGCCGGTCGACGCGCCGGCGGTGTATTGGCCGGTGACGACGCTGGTCCCGACGTCGGCGGCGCCGATGCGGCGGAGCGAGCGGAGCACCTTGACCTTCTCGTCGCGGACCGAGGTGCCGTCGAAATCGGCCGGTGGCTCCATCGCGACGAGCGCGAGCAGCTGGAGCATGTGGTTCTGGACCATGTCGCGCAGCGCGCCGGCGCCGTCGTAATAATCGCCGCGGCCCTCGAGCCCGACGGTTTCGGCGACGGTGATCTGGACATGGTCGATGTGCGCCGAATTCCACAGCGGTTCGAACAGCGAATTGGCAAAGCGCAACGCCAGCAAATTCTGGACCGTTTCCTTGCCGAGATAATGGTCGATGCGGAAGGTGCGGCTTTCCGGGAAGGCGACCGCGACCGCGTCGTTGATCTCGCGGCTCGAGGCGAGGTCGGAGCCCAATGGCTTTTCGAGCGCGAGGCGGACCTTGGGGCCGGTGAGGCCAGCGCCTTCGAGCCCGTCGATCGTCGCCTTGAACAGGGACGGCGCGGTCGAGAGGAAGATGGCGAGACCCTTGGCCGGGTCGATCTGCTGCTTCAACGCAGCGAAGCCCTCGGGCTTGGTCGCGTCGAGCGGGACGTAGCTCAGCCGCTTGGCGAACTCGGCAGCGCGGGCGGCGTCGAAGAATTCCGCGGGGACATGCTTGCCGAGCGCCTCGATCGCGCTGGCGCGGTAGCCGGCGTCGTCGAGCGTACTGCGCGCGGTGGCGACGATCTTGAGCCCGGCGGGAAGCAGCCCGTCGGCTTCGAGGCCATAGAGCGACGGCAGCAGCATCCTGTGCGCAAGGTCGCCGGTGGCGCCGAACAGCAGGAGGGTCGAGACGGGTTCGGCGATCATGGGCCCGCGCTATAGCGTGTGGCGCCGGTTGGGCAACGCGCGCGTTGCGGTATAGGTATGCGCCTGGCCGTGGGAGATGCGTGGATGAAGCGGAAGAAGTATGACAAGTCGCTTGCAGCGCTCGAAGTCGAGCTGGTGGCGATGGCGCGCTGGGTCAAGCATAGCGGGCAGCGCGTGCTGGTGCTGGTCGAGGGCCGCGATACCGCCGGCAAGGGCGGGGTGATCGACGCGATCTCGGCGCACATCAACCCGCGCCAGTGCCGGACCGTGGCGATGGGCAAGCCCGAGGCGTTCCAGAGCACCGCCGCCTATC
The DNA here is from genome assembly GCA_030775565.1 of Pseudomonadota bacterium. Lineage (GTDB taxonomy): Bacteria > Pseudomonadota > Alphaproteobacteria > Sphingomonadales > Sphingomonadaceae > Sphingomicrobium. Next base: position 2,814 of record JALYIX010000214.1, read on the forward strand.
TGAAGCAGTACGCCGCCTTCTTTCCCAAAGCCGGCGAGATCGTGCTATTCGACCGCAGCTGGTACAATCGCGCCGGGGTCGAGCAGGTGATGGGCTTCACCCCACCCGAAGCGGTCGAGGATTTTCTCAAGAAAGTCCCCGCGTTCGAGACGAAGCTGGTCGACGACGGGGTGCTGCTGTTCAAATATTGGCTGTGCTGCGACCAGAAGATGCAGGAGGAGCGCTTTGCCGAGCGGCTCGTCGATCCGCTCAAGCAATGGAAATTGTCGCCGATCGATATCGCAGCGCGCAAGCATTATGAGGATTACACCCGCGCCCGCGAGACGATGCTCGAGATGACCCACACCGCCAAGGCGCCGTGGACGCTGGTCGATTTCAACGACCAGAAGCGCGGGCGGCTGACGCTGATCCGCAACCTGCTCGACCGGCTGCCCGATACCAAGATCGAAGAAGTGCTGCCGGTGTTCGACGCGCTGAGCGGCGAACCGCGCACCGAGCATTACGGGATCATCGACCCGCTGCCGGCGTGGCCGGGGAAGAAGGACCGACTGGTTCCCGCGAAGCGGGGGTAAGGTTGTTTCACACGAAGGCACGAAGGCACGAACAGGGCGGTTCTCCTTCGTGCCTTCGTGCCTTCGTGTGAAAACTCAAGCTGACTTGCCGCTTGCGCGGGGATGACGAGGTGCGGGTTGATCGATCCGCGAATTCCGCTATAGGCCCGCCTCGCAGCAAGTTCGCTTGCCGCAGCCGTCCGAGACAGTTGCTGGGGCTT
>JALYIX010000215.1 GCA_030775565.1 Pseudomonadota bacterium
ACCGACGCCAGCGTGGCGATCGCCCGCGCCGCCGGCCGGCCCCAGGTCAGCGCCACCGCCGGGGTCAACCAGGATCTCACGCGCACCGGCGGCGGCAACGGCCGCAACCTCTCGGCCGGGGTCGACGTCAGCTATCCGTTGTTCAATGGCGGCAGCGTGAGGAACAATGTCCGCGCCGCCGAGACCCGCGTCGAGGCCGGTCGCTATACGCTCAAGGCGGTCGAGGGGGATGCCTTCGTCGAAGCCGTCACCACTTACATGGACGTTATCCGCGACCGCGCCATCGTCGCCTTGAATCAGAACAACGTCGACGTCCTCGGCACCAACCTGCGCGCCACCAGCGACCGCTTTAAGATCGGCGACCTCACGCGCACCGACGTCGCCCAGTCCGATGCGCGGCTCGCGCTTGGCCGGTCGCAGCTGGTCACGTCGCAAGGCCGGCTAACCGCCAGCGAGGAGAATTACCGCCGCGTCGTCGGGCATAATCCGGGCGAGCTCGCCCCCCCGCCGCCGCTCCCGCCGTTGCCGGCGACCGCCGACGAAGCGGTTCAGGTGGCACTGGTCTATAACCCCGATCTCGTCGCGATCGTCCGGTCGTCACGCGCCGCCGGATACGACATCAACGTCGCCCGCGCCGGCCGCCTGCCGACGATCAGCGCGATCGGCAGCGGACGATACACCAATTACCTCGGCAGTGCTGGTGACCAGTTCGGACCGCTTGCGCCCAACAGCACGACCTCCACCGGGGTCGGCGTCCAGGCGCGCCTCCCGATCTATCAGGGCGGGCTGCCCGCGGCCCGAATCCGCCAGGCGCAGGCGATCGAGGGACAAATTCTAGAGCAGGCGATCGGCACCGAGCGTGCGGTCGTTGCGACCACCCGCTCGGCCTTCGCCACTTATCAGGCGGCGCTGAACGCGATTGCCGCCAACCAGACCGCGGTCAGCGCCAACACGCTCGCGCTCCAGGGCGCCCGGGCCGAGCGCACCGTCGGCACGCGCACCGTGCTCGATGTGCTCAATGCCGAACAGGAATTGCTGAACTCTCAGGTGACGCTCGTCACGGCGCGGCACGACGCCTATGTCGCCGGGTTCCAGCTGTTGAACGCGATGGGCCAGGCGCAGGCCGACAGGCTCGGGCTCGACGGCGGGCCGCTCTACGACCCGCTCGGCAACTACCGCCATGTCGCGCACAACAAGAATGACTGGGCGAACGATCCCAATCCCGTCGCGGTCGCGACGCGGACGGTGGTTCCCGCCGAAATGCCCGTCGCCGGCCCCCCCGCGCCCCCGATTGATCAGACTCGCGTGACAGCGCCGCAGCGTTAGGCAATACAGGGCTTCATGCAGGGCGCCCGCGAACCGTCGATGGAAGACATCCTCGCCTCGATCAAGAAAGTGATCGCGGAGGAGAAGGAGCTGCGCGCCGCCGCCCCCCCGCCACTCTCGCCAGGCGACGCCGAGGACGAGGGGGACGACGATATCCTCGAACTTGACGAGCCGGTCGTCGCTGCTGCGCCCGAGCCGGTCCGTGAGCCGGTCGACCTCGGTCCGCCGCTGACCTCGGACGAGACGGTCGACACCAGCCGCCAGAAACTGGCCGCGCTGCAGGAAGTCGCCGCCGCCGCGCCGCCGCCGCCACAGGCCAATCCGTTCGAGGCGATGGTTCGCGAGATGATCCGGCCGATGATGAAGGAATGGCTCGATCAGCATTTGTCGGATATCGTCGACGATCATGTGCGGCGAGAGATCGGGCGCATTACGGGCACGCCGCTAGGTTGAGTCCGGCGGGCGAGACCGCTACCCGCCGCCCATGACCGAGCTCGCCAAGACCTTCGACCCCGCCGCAATCGAGAAGCGCTGGTACGCGCATTGGGAATCGAACGGCCTGTTCCGCCCGGCGCGGAACGACGCCACCCCGTTCACCATCGTCATGCCGCCGCCCAACGTCACCGGCTCGCTCCACATCGGCCACGCGCTCGACAATACGCTGCAGGACATCCTGACCCGCCACGCGCGCCTCCAGGGCAAGGACGCGCTGTGGGTCGTCGGCACCGACCATGCCGGGATCGCGACCCAGATGGTGGTCGAACGGCAACTCGACTTTGAACAGAAGAAGCGCACCGATTTCACCCGCGAGGAATTCACCGAACGGGTGTGGAGCTGGAAGCGCGAGAGCGGTGGGCAGATTACCCAGCAGCTGCGCCGGTTGGGTGCGTCATGCGACTGGGCGAACGAGCGCTTCACGATGGACGAGGGCTTTTCGCGCGCCGTCACCCATGTGTTCGTCGAACTCCATCAGCGCGGCCTGCTTTATCGCGACAAGCGGCTGGTCAACTGGGACCCACACTTCCAGACCGCGATCAGCGACCTCGAGGTCGAGACGCGCGAGGTGCAGGGCAAGTTCTGGACGCTGCGCTACCCGTTGTCGGACGGCGCGGCGGAGGATGGCATCACCCATATCGAGGTCGCCACCACGCGGCCCGAAACGATGCTCGCCGACATGGCGGTCGCGGTGAACCCGGCGGACGAACGCTATACTGCGCTGATCGGGCGGATGATCACGCTGCCGATCACGGGTCGCCAGGTCCCGATCGTGACCGACGAGCATGCCGATCCCGAACTCGGCTCGGGCGCGGTCAAGATTACCCCGGGGCATGATTTCAACGATTATGAAGTCGGCAAGCGCGCCGGGTTCAAGCCGGCCGAGATGCTCAACATGCTCGACGCAGGGGGGCGCATTGGCCAGACCAGCGACGGGCTGATCCCCGCCGACCTGCTCGGTCTCGACCGCTTCGAGGCGCGCAAGAAGGTGGTCGAACTGCTCGAGGCGGACGGCGCGCTGGCCAAGGTCGAGGACCGCACCATCGCCACCCCCTATGGCGACCGCTCGGGCGTGGTGATCGAACCGTGGCTGACCGACCAATGGTATGTCGACGCCGCGACGCTGGCCAGGCCGGCGATCGAGGCGGTCAAGTCGGGTGCGGTTCGGATCGTCCCCGAAACCTGGGCCAAGACCTGGTTCAACTGGCTCGAGAATATCCAGCCATGGTGCGTTTCCAGGCAGTTATGGTGGGGCCACCGCATCCCGGCGTGGTTCGATGCCGACGGCAATATTTACGTCGCGGAAACCATTGCCGGGGCGCAAGAACAGGCCGGTGAGGGCGTCGTGCTTCGCCAGGACGAGGACGTCCTCGACACCTGGTTCAGCTCCGCGCTGTGGCCCTTCGCCACACTCGGCTGGCCCGAACGGACTCCCGACCTCGCCCGCCACTACCCCAACGACGTGCTCATCTCGGGCTTCGACATCCTCTTCTTCTGGGACGCCCGGATGGCGATGCAGGGGATCGAGTTCATGGGCGAGGCCCCGTGGAAGACGCTCTACCTCCACGGCCTGGTGCGCGATGCCAACGGCCAGAAAATGTCCAAGTCGAAGGGCAATACCGTCGATCCCCTGGGCCTGATCGACCGCTTCGGCGCCGACGCGCTGCGCTTCACGATGGCGGCGATGGAGAGCCAGGGGCGCGACATCAAGCTCGATGAGAAGCGCGTCGAAGGCTACCGCAACTTCGCCACCAAATTGTGGAACGCCGCGCGCTTCCTCCAGGGCAACGGGGTCGGAGCGAGCGCCTCGCTCGCGGCACCGCAAGCGGACCTTCCGGTCAATCGCTGGATCATCGGCGAAGTCGTCGAGACATTGGCGAAACTCGACCAGGCCCTCGTCGACCTCCGCTTCGACGAAGCCGCCAACAGCATCTATCAATTCGCCTGGGCGACCTTCTGCGACTGGTATGTCGAACTGGTGAAAGGCGCGTTCGACGACGAGACCCACGCCGTCGCCGCTTGGGCGTTCGACCAGATCCTCGTCATGCTCCACCCGCTGATGCCGTTCATCACCGAGGAATTGTGGCACGCGATGGGCGAGCGGCCGTATGATCTGATCGTCGCCAACTGGCCAGCCGCGGGAGCCGCCGCCGACCCCGCCGCCAAAGCCGAGATCGACGCGCTCACCACGATCGTGAGCGAAGTGCGCACCCTGCGCTCCGAACTCAATATCCCATGGTCGGCAACCCTCGAGCCCCTCGTCGTCGGCGGCGACCCGGCGTTGCTCGACCGCCTCGCCACGGGTTCCGCCACCCTCGCCCGCATGGCGAAGCTGGGACCGGCCAGCGCGACCGATGCCGTGCCTGAAGGGTCGGCACAGATTATCGTTGCGGGCACCACCATTGCCTTCCCGCTGGCCGGCGCGATCGACCTCGACGCCGAGAAGTCCCGTCTGGCCAAAGCCATCGCCGCTGCGACCAAAGACCGCGACTCCTTGGCCGCCCGCCTCGGCAACCCCGCCTTCGCTGAACGCGCCAAGCCCGAAGCGGTGGAAAAGGCCCGCGCCGACCACGACGCCCGCGCCGCCGAGGCCGAGCGGCTCTCCGCCGCGCTGGCGCGCCTGGGC
>JALYIX010000216.1 GCA_030775565.1 Pseudomonadota bacterium
GTGCTGGACCCAGCGTCCGCCGCCGTCCTCGTCCGATCCGGGCACGAAGGTCGCGTCGGGGTTCCAGTCGTCCCCCGCCGGGGCCCACATCGCCTGCGGCTCGGGGCGCACCACGCGGACCGCGCCATAGCGTTCATATTTGCGGCCATCGCCGCAATCGATCAGGCCATAGTCGTCCCACGGCTCGGCGACGATGGTGGTGAGGTCCATCGCAGCGGCTCAGGCGGCGAGGGCGAGCTTGCTGCCGATCGAGGCGATCGCGACCGGCCCGTCGTGGAGCGCGCGGCCCGCCGCCCGTGCCGCCGCGACATCGACCGCGCGGAGCTCGGCGACCAGTTCCTCAGCCGGCACGATCCGCCCGAACACCTCGATCGAGCGCGCCATCTGGTCGGCACGCGACTGGACCGATTCGAGGCTCATCAGCAGCCCCGCCTCCATCTGCGCGCGGGCGCGAGCGAGTTCGGCCTCGGAAAGATCCTCCGCTGCCCGCGCGACAATGTCCCGGGCCAATGCCATTGCCTCTGCGGCCTGCTTGCCATCGGTCGCGCAATTGACAGCAAACAGCCCGGTATCGGCGAATCCCTGTCCCCAGGCATAGACCGAGTAAGCGAGCCCGCGGTCCTCGCGCAGCTGCTGGAACAGCCGCGACGACATGCCCCCGCCGACCGCGTGGGTGAACAGTCCGAGCGCCGGCGCGGCAGGATCATTGGCCGCGACCCCCTTCATCGCGAACGCCCAATGGGCCTGCTCGAACGAGCGGCGGTCGTGGCGCGTACCACCGGCAAAGGTCGCAGCGGCAATGGCGGGCGCAACCCCGGTTTCGAGATCGCCGAACAGTCGCTCGGCCATCGCCACGATCGCGTCGGGATCGACCGCCCCGCTCGCCGCTATCACCAGCCGCTCGGGTCGATATTCGCGCTCCAGCCAGGCCCGGCAGTCGGCAGTGGTCGCGGCGCGGATCGTTGGCTCGCGCCCAAGCACCGGGCGCGCAATCGGCTGGCGGCCATACATCGCTTCGAACAGATGGTCGTGGATGAGGTCGTCGGGCTGGTCGAGCGCCTCGCCCAGTTCGGACAGGATGACCTGTTTTTCGCGCTCGAGCTCGTCGGCATCGAGCGTCGGCTGGCGGACGAGATCGGCGATCAACGCCATCGCCAGCGGCACGTCGGCCTTGAGCACCCGCGCGTGAAACACCGTCTGGTCGCGCGCCGTCCATGCGTTGAGCGATCCGCCGACGTCCTCGATCGCCTCGGCGATGGCGCGCGCATCGCGGCCGCCGGCGCCCTTGAACACCATATGCTCGACGAGGTGCGCAAGGCCGCCGAGCCCTTCGCTTTCCGACCGCGAGCCGACGCTGGCGTAGATGCCGACCGAGGCCGACTGCGCGCCGGCCATCGGGTCGATCGCGACGGTCAGGCCATTGGCCAGCCGGTGAAGCGCGGCGCTCATCGCTTTGCCCCCACCAGATGCTTGCGCACCGCGATCAGGTAAATGACGGCGGCGACCAAGGCGAACAGGAACCACTGCACCGCATAGCTGCGATGATTGTTCGGGATCTGGTCGAGCGACGGGGGGGCTGCCGGCTGCAGCCCCGGCGCGGCCCCGTCGGCGACGATGTGCATCCGGCTGACCGCGTCGGGGCCGATGATCCCGCTGACCGGGCCGCCCTTCCAGCTCTCGCCCGCCCTGGGATCCTTCGACCAGCCGATGACGACCGCCATGCCGGGGCCCTCCGCGCCGGTGCGACAGTCGACGACCTGGCCGAAGCCCGGTTCGCCACCCTTGCTTGCGGTGGCGATCGTGCGGCGGTTGACGACTTCGAGGCAATTGCCCGTCGCATAGCGGTAGAGCGGCAAATCCTTCGACCCGACCGGTACCGACGGGAAGGTGATCGGGGGAAGCCTGGACGCCTGGGCGTAACGCGCGATGATTGCCTCTTTCCACTGCGCACGCTGAAGCTGCCACACGCCGAGACCGATCATCAGCGCCACGGCGAGCGCCACGACGATCGTCGGAATCACTGGCAGTCGACGGATCATTCGGCGATCTTTCCCTCGCGCGCGGCCTGCGAATATTCCTGGAAGATGAGGAGCGCCTTGGCGATCCGCAACCCGCCCAGCGTCAGCGCGATGCCGATCGGCACCCAGATGATGTGGACCCAGTACGGCGGGCTCTGTGCCAGTTCGAGCGTGATGGCGCCGACGACCAGGATCGCGCCGACGATCAGGATCAGGAACGCCGCGGCGCCGTCACCGACATTGAACGCCGCGAAATCGAGCCCGCACACGCGGCACTTCGGCGCGAAGGCGACCGGTCCCGCAAACAGCGACGCCGCGCCGCATCGGGGACACAGGCCCTTCAGCGTCGCGGCGGCGCGGGTTGGAGACTTGTGCGTCAACCGTGGATCGGCGCGCCCCAGCCGCCCCAGACGTAGATCGAGACGAACAGGAACAGCCACACGACGTCGACGAAGTGCCAGTACCAGGCCGCCGCCTCGAACCCGAAATGCTGCTGCGGGGTGAAGTCGCCCTTGTTGGCGCGGATCAGGCAGACGATCAGGAAGATCGTCCCGACGATGACGTGGAAGCCGTGGAAACCGGTCGCCATGAAGAAGGTCGAGCCATAGATCGAGCCTTTGAACGCGAACGGCGCATGGGCATATTCCCACGCCTGGATGCACGTGAACAGCATGCCAAGCGCGATCGTGGCGGCAAGGCCGATCTTCAGCCCCTTGCGGTCGCCATGGATCAGCGCGTGGTGGGCGTAGGTGACGGTGGTGCCCGAGCACAGCAGGATCAGCGTGTTGAGCAGCGGGAAGGCGAACGGGTTCAGCACTTCGATGCCCTTGGGCGGCCATTGCCCGCCGACCGCGTCGGCCGCGCTGGGGAACAGCGAGGCATCGAAGAAGGCCCAGAACCAGGCGACGAAGAACATCACTTCGGACGCGATGAACAGGATCATGCCATAGCGCAGGTGGAGCGAGACGACCGGGGTGTGATCGCCGGCATGGGCTTCCCGAATCGTGTTCGACCACCAGTTGAACATTGTCACGAGGACCATCACGAAGCCGGCGATGCAGACGAACTTGCCGTAGGCGTTGTTGTGCAGCCACATCACCGCGCCGCCGAACAGGGCCAGCGCCGAAAACGCGCCGATGATCGGCCAGGGATCGGGCGCGAGAATATGATAGTCGTGGTTCTTGGTGCCAGCCATGCTCAAATCCCTTGGGGTCGTCGGTCGCCTCTAGCGGGCTGCCGCGGGAGTTTCCACCGGGTAAAATGTGTAGCTCAGCGTGATTTCGTCGATGTCGCGCGTGTCGGGATCGGTCTTGAGCTTGGGATCGACGAAGAACACCACCGGCATGCGGACATGCTCGCCGGGTTTGAGCGTCTGCTCGGAAAAGCAGAAACAGGCGATCTTGTTGAAATATTTGCCCACCTGGGCCGGGGAGACATTGTAGACGGCCTGGCCGGTGATCGTCCGGGCGGTGAGGTTGGTGGCCGAGTAGAAGATCTGGGTTTTCGCGCCCGGCTTGACCACGACCCGCTCCTGCTCGGGCTCGAACCGCCAGGCGAGCTTGGGATCGACATTGGCATCGAAGCGAACGGCGATCTGGCCCGCGACTGCGCCGGGCGCCTTGAGCGCGCGGCCGGTCGTCCCGTCGAACCCGGTCGCCTCGCAGAAGATGCGGTAGAGCGGGACCGAGGCGAAGGCGAGCCCGACCATCGCCGCAACGAACAGCGCGGCATAAAGCGCAACGCGCCGGTTGCGCGCGTCGAGAGGGGCGGTCGAAACGGTCACCAGTTGAGCTTGATCTTGGCGACCGAGATGGCGAACACCAGGACGACGAACGCGAACAGCAACCCTGCCGTGATCAGCGAGCGCTGGCGCTGGCGTTGGCGAACCACGTCCTCGGGCCGGGTCATCCGGATCTTCATCATCCTTGCATGTTCGGCCTGGCGAAGCCGGATCTGCTCGGCAGTTTCCTCGGTCATCATATGCCCCCCAGGACAAGATGATCGGCCACAATCGCGCCAAATACAACGAAGAGATAGATGATGGAGTAAGTGAACAGCTGGCGTTCGCGCTTCATCTTCGCCGCCTCGGTCTCGCGGCTGGTCGCGACTCGCACCGCGAGCAGCAGGAACAATGCATTGAGCAGGACCGCGGCGACGCCATAGATCGCACCGGTCAGGCCGAGCGCCCACGGCGCCATTCCGGCGGCGATCATCGGCAGCGTGTAGATGAGGACATGGCGACGGGTCGAGGCGAGACCCTTGGTCACCGGCAGCATCGGCACCCCGGCGGCGGCATAATCGGTCTTGATGAACAGGGACAGCGACCAGAAATGCGGCGGGGTCCACAGGAAGCTGATCGCGAACATCAACAGCGGCATCGCGCTGACGTCGCCGGTTGCCGCGGCCCAGCCGATCAAGGGCGGGAAGGCCCCGGCGGCGCCGCCGATGACGATGTTCTGCGCGGTGCGGCGCTTCAGCCACACGGTGTAGACCAGCACGTAGAACAGGATCGACACGGCGAGGATGGCGGCGGCCAGGAGGTTCGTCGCAAGCCCCATCAGCAGGACCGAGAAGGCGCCGAGGCCGACCCCGAAGTGGAGCGCGGTCTGGCGGTCCATCCGCCCGGCGGGCAGCGGGCGGCCGGCGGTGCGCTTCATCTTGGCGTCGAGGTCGGCCTCATACCATTGGTTGAGCGCGGCGGCGGCACCCGCGGCGAGCGCGATGCACAGGATCGCGGTGAAGGCCAGTGCGAGGGGCAAGCGGACCGGCGCGGCAAGCAGGCCGCACAGCCCGGTAAAGACGACGAGCGTCATCACCCGCGGCTTGGTCAGCGCGAGGAGGTCGTGCCAATCGGCCGGCAGGCTGTCGGCACCAACGGTCGGATTGAGGCTGCTCACGCGTGTCCCATAGGGAAATGACAGTGATGTGAAAAGGTCTGGTCTGGCGGGCGTTGCGCTGGGCGGCAAATTGGCTAGCCTGGGCAGATGTTTAGCCGACTCATCCTGCTCGCCGCATTCGCCGCCGTCGGGGCCCAGGCGCCGCTAGCGCCGCCACCCCCCGCAGTCGCCCAGGCCGATCTCGTCAAGGTGGCGATTCTGACCAGCGAGGGGCGGATGGTCGTCGCGCTCGACCGCGGGCACGCCCCGCTGACGGTCGCCAACTTTCTCCATTATGTCGACGCCAAACGCTACGACGGCCAGAGTTTCTATCGCGCCATGCCCTATACCAAGGGCGGGCTGATCCAGGCCGGGATCACGACCGATGCGCGGCTGCTGTTCAAGCCGGTGGCGCATGAGCCGACGTCGGCGACCGGACTGCACAATGTGCGCGGCGCGCTGTCGATGGCGCGGTTGGAGCCGGGCAGCGCGCGGAGCGACTTCTTCATCCTGACCGAGGACATCCCGGCGTTCGACGCAACGGCGGCCGACCCGGGCTTCGCCGCGTTCGGGAACGTGGTCGAGGGGTTGGACGTGGCGGACAAGATCTTCGCCGACCCCAGGTCACCGACCAAGGGGGCAGGGGTGATGAAGGGGCAGATGTTGGACCCGGCGGTGAAGATCGTGCGGGTGACGCGGGTCAAGTGACCGGCGCGAATGTTCACACATGTTCGCGGTAACGGGGGTGTTTCGGTGACGGCCTGTGCGTTGCGCGCAGTTGGTCAAGTCATCGCTGGGAAAGAGCCCGATCGTCATGGCATGAGTCGCGGGCTGTAGGACAGGGATTTCTGATAGCGGCTGTTGGGTGGAGAACGGACGCTGGTCCAGCTTACCGGAAGGCGGTTGGCACGTCCGGTTCACCTGCTTAAGAAACCTCAATGCTTACCATTGTCCTCTTGATTGTTTCGAACGTCTTCATGACCGTGGCTTGGTACGGCCAGTTGCGCTTTCCCCACTGGACATTGGGCACGGCCATTCTGGTAGGCTGGGGGATTGCGTTGGTTGAATACTGTTTTGCCGTGCCTGCCAATCGAATCGGCTATGCACATGGCTTCTCGGGGTCTCAGCTCAAGATAATCCAAGAGATAATCACGATGTCGGTATTCGCTGTGTTTGCATTAACCGTGCTCAAAGAACCTCTGACCTGGCGGTACTTGGGTGCATTCGCGTGCATCATTGGCGCGGCCGCGTTCATGTTCGTCGGTCGGCATTAAAAAAGCCAAAACTGGGTGTCAGCTTATGGGGCGGTAGCCGACATTCGCGCCGCGCCCTCACGGGGCTGAACTCCCGTGACGAACCTGTCCCCCGGATCAGGTCCGGGGGCAGGTCGGCCGGCTATCGGCAGCTCTACGAATAAGGGCCGCCTTGCTCTCGCAAGACGGCCCTTATTCTCGGTGCCTCAAGCCTAGTCGATTTTCGGCAGGGTCTCGAACTGGTGGTACGGCGGCGGGCTCGGGAGGGTCCACTCGAGCGTGGTGGCGCCTTCGCCCCAGGGGTTGTCGCCAGCCTTCTTGCCCGCGGCCAATGACCAGAACAGGTTGACGAAGAACACCGCCATGCCCGCGACCGTGACCATGTAGCCGTAGGTCGAGACGACGTTCCACTTCTCGAACGCCGGGGTGTAGTCCGGGATGCGGCGCGGCATGCCGTCCAATCCGAGGAAATGCTGCGGGAAGAAGATGATGTTCACGCCGATGAACATGAGGAAGAAGTGCAGCTTGCCGAGCGGCTCGTTGAGCATCTTCCCGCTCATCTTGGGGAACCAGTAATAGAAGCCCGAGAAGAGCGTGAACACCGCGCCGAGGCTGAGCACATAGTGGAAGTGCGCAACGACGTAGTAGGTGTCCTGCATGTAGGTATCGACCCCGCCGTTCGAGAGGACGACGCCGGTGACGCCGCCGACGGTGAACAGGAAGATGAAGCCGATCGCGAACAGCATCGGGGTCTCGAAGCTGATCGAGCCGCCCCACATCGTCGCCACCCACGAGAAGATCTTCACGCCGGTCGGGACCGCGATGATCATCGTCGCCGCGGTGAAGTACATCTTGGTGTTCACGTCGAGGCCGGTGGTGAACATGTGGTGGGCCCACACGACGAACCCGACGACGCCGATCGCG
>JALYIX010000217.1 GCA_030775565.1 Pseudomonadota bacterium
GGAACAGCGTGGCGACCGAGCAGGCGATCGCCGGCGCGCGGGCGAGGAGCGGCGGCGCGGCGAGACCGACGAGCTGCAGCCACCAGCTGTTGAGCGGGTGATTATTGTCATGGTTGATGCTCGTCAGGACGCCGAGCGGGGTGCCGACGTCATGCGCCATCACCGCTGACCAGGCTTCGTCGAGCCATAAACCCCCGCGCGCCATCGCCAGCCGCAGCGCCAGCGCGGCGAGCAGCGCGGCCGCGATCCATGGGTCGCGCCACAATGCGCCGTGCGTTGGACTGCCCCTCATCGCGCCTTTGTGTAAGGAAGCGGGCGCGGGCCGCAATGGGCGGCCGTGATGGCGCGGGGTTGCCGATGCCGGGGGCAAACCCATATGGCCTGTCGAAGGAGACGGTATCGGTGGCGACGCTTGGGATGAGTGAGGCAGAGCGCGAGGCGCTCGAGCGGTTCGAGCGCGATGTCGTCGAGCCGTCGATGACCAGTCTCGTGATCCTCGATTTCTGGGCCGAGTGGTGCGGGCCGTGCAAGCAGTTGACGCCGGTGCTCGAGAAGATCGCGGCGGACTATGCCGACAAGGGCGTCAAGCTGGTCAAGATCGACGTCGATGCCGAGAAGATGATCGCGGCGCAGTTCCGCGTCCAGTCGATCCCGACGGTCTATGCGATGTTCGGCGGGCAGCCGGTGGCGGATTTGACCGCCTATCGCACCGAGGCCCAGCTCAAGAAGGCGATCGACCAGATCCTGGCGCAGGTTCCGGTCAAAGGGCCGGCGCAGGATCTGGCCGAGCAGGTCGAGCCGGCGATCGCGATGGGCGAGGAGGTGCTCGGCGAAGGCGATGCGCCACGCGCGGTGTCGATCTTCCAGCAGATTTTCGAGATGGCGCCGTCGAACCCGGCAGTGATCGGCGGGCTCGTCCGGGCGCTGGTCGCGGATCGGCAGTTCGACGAGGCACGCGCGGTGCTCGAGGCGGCGCCAACCGAGGCCGCCAAGGACGCCGCGGTACAGCGCGCGCGCGCCGCGCTCGAGGTGTCCGATGTGCCGGTGGCGAGCGCAGACCTCGGCGAGATCGAGGCGCGGATCGCGGCCGATCCCGACGATCATGCGGCGCGGGTCGAGCTGGCCAATGCGCGATTTGTGGCGGGTGATCGCGACGGGGCGGCGGATGCCTTGCTCGAATCGATCGCGCGCGACCCGGCGGCGAACGAGGGCGCGGCCCGGGCGCGGCTGCTGCAACTGCTCGAGGCGACGGGGTTCGCCGATCCGTGGGGCAAGGCGCAGCGGCGGCGGCTGTCGGCGCTGCTGTTCACATGACCGCGAAACCGGTCCGGGTTCCGATCTTTCCGCTGGCCGGGGCGATCCTGTTTCCCCGCGCGCAATTGCCGCTGCACATTTTCGAGGAACGCTATCGCGAGATGATTCGCGATGCGCTGGCGGGTAAGGCGCAGATCGGGATGATCCAGCCGAGCGAGCCGGGGGACCATCCGCCGCTCTACCGGGTCGGCTGCATCGGCGAGCTGGTCGGGGTCGAGGAACTGGATGACGGGCGGTTCAACGTCGTGCTGCAGGGATCGCGGCGGTTCCGGCTGATCGCCGAGGCCGATGTCGGCAGCAGCTATCGCCAGGCCGACGTCGAATTCCCGTTCGACGACGAGGATCCGCACGCGCTGGCGTCGGTCGTGCGCGCCGATGTCGAGCGCGAGGCGCGGCGGTTCGGCGATGCGCTCGGGCTGTCGGTCGACTGGGAGGCGGTCGGGCGATTGGACGACGAGATGCTGGTCAACGCGATCAGCCAGGTCGCCCCGTTCGATGTCGGTGCGAAGCAGGCGCTGCTCGAGGAGGCGACGCTGGCCGGACGGGCCGAGCTGGTGGTGCAGCTGATGCAGTTCCAGCGGATGGCGCCGGGCGGGGCTGACTCCGGGCAGACGCTCCAGTAAGCTAGATCGGAAGCCCTCTTAGGAGGAGCGGGAGTTCGCCGCTCGTGCCGCGGGCTTCGGCCATCAGCCGGTCCTTTACCGGGCCGATCCGGTCGATCAGGCCCATGCCCAGGCGGCGCACCGCAGACGCGGTCTTGCCGGGGATCGAGTAGAGCCGGGTGAGCCCGTCGGTCGACATCGCCACCATCAGCGTGTCGAGGCTGCGCCAGCGCTGGTAGCGGTCGAGCAGTTGGCGGTCGCCGAGGTCGAGGCCGAGGCGCGCGCCTTCGACG
>JALYIX010000218.1 GCA_030775565.1 Pseudomonadota bacterium
CGGGAGCCTTCGCGACCGGCGCGGGCGGAGCTACGGGGGGCGCTACCTGTGCGAGTACGGGTGCGGCCGCCGGTGCGGGGGCCTCGACGACGGGCTCCTCACGGACTTCGCCCGGACGATGGAGGACGCGCGCGCGCTTGACCTCGACCACGACCGACTTCGAGCGGCCGTGGCTGAAGCTCTGCTTGACCTTGCCGATCTCGACGGTCTTGTTCAGGCCAAGCGGGGCCCGCATGCCGAGCTTGGGTTTGTTGTCGTCACTCATGCCGGACCTTGATACCTCATCTCGCCGGAAGCGGCCGACGCCTCCGAAACCACATCGCTCACGCCGTTGAAGGCCAGCCACCGATCGAGCGCGGCGGCGACGCGCGCCGCCCCGGCAGAGTCGCAGACGGCGGCATGTACAACATTTTCGCGGCCCAAGGCCAACGACAATTCCTCGCGCCCGACCGGGAGCACCCGGACAGGCACATCGCGCTCAGCCGCAAGCGCCCTGCCATCAAGTTTGCGGATGCCGTCGGGAGCCGCGTCGGCTGCATGCAACAGCAGCCGCGCGCGCCCGTTGAGCAGCGCGTCGCCGATCCGCTCGGTACCCCATATCAGGTGCCCGGCCTTGTTTGCCAAGCCCAGCCCGTCCAACGCGCGGCGCTTCAGCCCGTCGGCGATGCGCTCGACGAGGTCATCGGGCACGGCGATTCTGTTGGTCTTGAAGGCACGCATAAGCGCCCCGCGCAACCGCCCCTTCCCCGCCGCGGTGGCGATCAGCGCACGGTTCGGCGACAGCCACGCACCGCGACCCGGTGCTCGCGCGCCGAGATCGGGCAGCACCGCACCGTCGGCGTCGAGCGCGAGCCGGATCAGCTCGCCCCGCGCGCCGTGTTCACCGCTGATGACGCAGCGTCGTTCGGGTCCGCTTAAGCTGTCATTCCGGGACATCCGCGTGCGCGACCTCCCCGGCTTTGGCGTCTTCATCCTCGAACCAGTGCGCGCGCGCCGCCATGATGATGCGGTTGCCGTCGTCGTCGGACAGCCCGAAAGCTTTCAGGATGCCGCTGTGCTTGGCGACCAGCTCGTCGGTGGCGAGGTCGCCCAAATCGTCGAGGTTCTTGATCCCGGACTTGCCGAGCGTGACGAGCATCGGCTCGGTGAGGCCTTCGATCGCGGCCAGCGCGTCGTCGACACCCAGTTCCTGCCGCTCGGCGCGCGCCGCGGCTTCCTTGCGCTCGAGCGCCTCGACGGCGCGGTTCTGCAGCTCGGCGGCGATGTCCTCGTCGATGCCTTCGATGTTGGCCAGCTCGCTGACGTCGACATAGGCGACCTCATCCAAGTCGCTGAAGCCCTCGGCGACGAGCAGCTGCGCGAGCGTCTCGTCGATGTCGAGCTCGGTTTCGAACAGCGCCGACTTCTCGACGAACTCCTTCTGGCGGCGCTCGCTCTCGTCCGCCTCGGTCATGATGTCGATCTGGCGGCCGGTCAGCGCGCTCGCCAGCCGGACGTTCTGCCCGCGGCGACCGATCGCAAGGCTGAGCTGGTCGTCGGGGACGACGACGTCGATGCGGTTGTCGTCCTCGTCCATTACCACCTTGGCGACTTCGGCCGGCTGCAGCGCGTTGACGACGAAGGTCGCGACGTCGGGCGACCACGGGATGATGTCGATCTTCTCGCCCTGCAGCTCCTGTACGACGGCCTGGACGCGGCTGCCCTTCATGCCGACGCAGGCCCCGACCGGGTCGATACTCGAGTCGCGGCTGATCACGCCGATCTTGGCGCGGCTGCCCGGGTCGCGGGCGACCGCCTTGATCTCGATGATGCCGTCGTAGATTTCGGGGACTTCTTGGGCGAATAGCTTCT
This sequence comes from Pseudomonadota bacterium, assembly GCA_030775565.1. GTDB lineage: Bacteria > Pseudomonadota > Alphaproteobacteria > Sphingomonadales > Sphingomonadaceae > Sphingomicrobium. The sequence continues at coordinate 1,852 of JALYIX010000218.1, forward strand.
TCATGAACTCACCCGCGGCGCGGCTGAGGAAGATCTGCGGCCCGCGGACTTCGCGGCGCACCGACAGGATCAGCGTGCGGACCCGATCGCCGACGCGCAGCACCTCGCGCGGAATCTGCTGGTCGCGGCGGATGATGCCCTCGGCCTTGCCGAGATCGACCACCACGTGCCCGAACTCGGCGCGCTTGACGATGCCGGTGATGATCTCGTTGACCCGGTCTTTGTACTCTTCGTACTGGCGGTCGCGCTCGGCATCGCGGACCTTCTGGACGATGACCTGCTTCGCCGCCTGGGCCGCGATGCGACCGAACTCGATCGGCGGCAGCGGGTCGATGATGAAGTCGCCGATTGCGGCGTCCTTCTGCAGCTTGGCCGAATCACGCAAGCTCACCTGCTTGAAGAAGTCCTCGGGCTCCTCGACGACTTCGAGGACGCGCCACAGCCGCAGGTCGCCGGTCTTGGGGTCGAGCTTGGCGCGGATGTCGTTCTCCGAGCCGTAACGCGCCCGCGCGGCGCGCTGGATCGCCTCCTCCATCGCCTCGATGACGATCATCCGATCGATCGACTTTTCGCGCGCCACCGCGTCGGCGATGGCGATCAACTCGGCGCGATTGGCGGTCACCGCCTTGGCGGCATTGAGCGCGTTCGAACTGGCAACAGCAGCGGCAACAGCCATCAGTCGTCTTCCTCTTGGTCGTCGTTCGCCGGCGCGGGCAGCTCGATGATCTCATCGGCCCCGTCGGCATTCAATGGTCGCGTCGCGGCGATCAGCTTGTTCGTCAGCACCAGCTTGGCGCCTTCGATCGAGGCCAGCGGTACTACCGTCGCGCCGATCGTGGGCACTTCGATGGTCACTGCGTCGAACACCAGCGGCCCAATCGTGCCGTGCAGCCGCTTCGGGCCACCCTCACCCGGGTGCAATTTAAGCCGCACCTCATGCCCGATCCATTTAGCATAATCGGCGGCGCGAGTCAGCGGCCGGTCGATGCCCGGCGACGACACCTCGAGGCGGTATTCATGCTCGATCGGATCCTTTTCGTCGAGCATCTCGGATAGCGCCCGCGAGATCGTCGCGCACTGCTCGAGCGTCAGCTGCCCGGTGACGCGGTCTTCGGCCATGATCTGCAGCGTCTGCGCCGATTTGCTGCCGTTCATCTGCACGCGCACGAGATCATAGCCGAGATCGGTGACGATCGGCTCGATCAGCGCGGTCAGGGCGACGGTGTCGGTCATTCGGCTCCAGGCGTCACGCGGCGGCAGTCGGCGGGCGGGACCATCCCGACCGACCTTCAAGCCGTTACCGATGTGAAGATGGATGCGATATAGGCGAAGCCGCGACGCTCGGCAAGCGGGGGGCGACAAGGATGG
>JALYIX010000219.1 GCA_030775565.1 Pseudomonadota bacterium
GGGCGACGAGATCGTCGGCGAGGCCCGCAACGCGATGCGCGGTACGCTCGACCCGACTGCGCATGCCGAGATCGTCGCCATCCGCCATGCCGCGACCCGCCTCGGCCAGTCGCGGCTCGACGGCTGCACCTTGTGGGTGACGCTCGAACCCTGCGCGATGTGTACCGCGGCGATTGGCCTGGCGCGAATGGCCAAGCTGGTGTTCGCCGCTGACGATCCCAAGGGCGGCGCGGTGGTAAGCGGCCCGCGGCTTTATGCCCAGCCGACCTGCCACCATCGTCCGCAAGTGCTCGGCGGGATCGGCGAGGAAGCCGCAGCCGCCCAATTGCGCGACTTTTTCGCCGCTCGCCGCGACTGAGCGATCGGTCCCGCGCTCTTGTCGCCGCCGGCCGTTGGCGGCTAGACGCGATCCCAGCCCATGAGTGCGCCCATCCCCTTTCCCTGGTTCAGCCTGCTGCTGATCGCCGCGCTGATCTGCCTCAACGGGCTGTTGTCGATGGGCGAGCTGGCGATCGTTTCGGCGCGCGAAGCCCGGCTGAAGGGCTTGGCGAAGGGGGGCAGCAAGGGCGCCCAGTGCGCGCTCGACCTTGCCGCCGACCCGGGCAAGTTCCTGTCGACGGTGCAGAGCGGGATCACGCTGATCGGAGTGCTCAACGGCGCCTTCTCGGGCTCGCGGCTGGGCGAGCCGGTGGCGCAGCGGCTCGAATGGCTCGGCCTGTCGCACGACACCGCGCAGCAGATCGGGTTCAGCCTGGTCATCGTCCTGACGACCTTCGTCAGCCTCGTCATCGGCGAGCTCGTTCCAAAGCAATTCGCGCTGCGCAGCCCCGAGCCGATCGCGGTGGCGATGGCGGTGCCGATGCGCTGGCTGGCCAAGGCGACCGCGCCGTTCGTGTGGCTGCTCGACCGCACCAGCGCGGGGATTTTCGCGCTGCTCGGCATGGACCGCGAATCGGAGAATCACGTCACCGCCGAGGAACTTCACCTGGTCGTCGCCGAGGCGCACAGCTCGGGCGTGCTCGAGGAGAGCGAGCGGGCAATCATTTCGGGCGTCGTCCGCCTCGCCGACCGGCCGGTGCGCGAAGTGATGACGCCGCGAACCGAGATCGACTGGCTCGATGCCGACGCCGACCGCGACCAGATCCGCGCGACGCTGCTCGACACGCCGCACAGCCGGCTGCCGATCGCCGAAGGGTCGGTCGAACAGATCATCGGCGTGGTCTCGACCCGCGACCTGCTGCTCGCGCTGCTCGAGGAACGGCCGCTCGACCTGCGCGGCCTGTCGCGGGTGCCACAGGTCATCCCCGACTTGATGGACGCGATGGACGCGCTGTCGGTGCTGCGCCACGCCGAAGTGCCGCTCGCGCTGGTCCATGACGAATATGGCCATCTCGACGGGATCGTCACCCCGGGCTCGATCCTCGCCGCGCTGAGCGGGGCATTCGCGAGCGACGCCGACGAGGACGACGACCCGCCGATCGTGGAGCGCGAGGACGGCAGCTGGCTATTGTCGGGCGCCGCCAACGCCGACCTGCTGAGCGACCGGCTGGGCATGAACATGCCCGCCGAGCGCGACTTCACCACCGTTGCCGGATTCGCACTGTCGGTGCTCAAGCGGCTGCCCGAAACGGGTGAGACCTTCGCCCACCAGGGCTATAAATTCGAAGTGGTCGACATGGACGGCCGCAAGATCGACAAGCTCATCGCCACGCGCTCGCCCAAGAAAGCGGCGCCCGCGGTCGAGCCGGCCTAGGCTTATGATTGGCGGCTGATGCACGGTTGAGATGGAAGCGTCTCCGCGTCCATCTCAATCGATCAGCCTCTAAAGCTTCCCGAACGCCTGTTCGTAGCCGTCGGTATCCCCGCGCGCGAGATAATCGGCTTGCTCGACGATCCGGTCGCGGGCGAAGCGGCCGCGGAAGCTGCCCATGGCCAAGTCGATCCGTTCGACCTCATTGGGGGTCAGTCGCGCGATCTGGTCGAAGCGGAAGATGCCCTGGCTGTGGAGCAGGGTGGCGAATTTCGGCCCGACCCCCTTCAGCCGCTGGAGATCATCCGACGCACCGGGCAGCTCGCCATGGACATTGCTGCGCAACATGTCGCCAGCGACGTCGCTGACCGCGGCGGCAGCTTCCGCCCCGATCCCCCAGCCTT
>JALYIX010000220.1 GCA_030775565.1 Pseudomonadota bacterium
GTTCGGGAGGGTCGCACGCCGGGTCTTGCCGTTTGCTATCCGGCGAACCGCCTGCCTGATCGAGCGACGCTGGCGGCGGCGGTGGTGGAGGCGATGCGGGCGCCCGCGCTGACGGAATGGCTCGACCGGCCCCCGCAAACCAACGAGGTCGGCCGCGCCAATGCGCTGTTCGCGGGGGTGCTGGCATTCGTCCAGCGCTTCCCGCTGCCCGTGGCGCTGTTCGAGCTTGGCGCGAGCGCGGGGCTCAATCTTAACATGGATCGGTTCGGCTATGATCTGGGCGGCGCGCAGGTCGGTGACCCGGGGTCTGCTCTTCAGCTCAGCCCCGACTGGAGCGGACCGCCACCGCCCGAGGTGCTGGTCGAAGTGGTCGAGCGGCGGGGGGTCGACCTCACGCCGCTGGATGCGCTGCGCGATCGGGATCGTCTCTTGGCGTTCGTCTGGGCCGACCAGTCAGCGCGAATCGCGCAGCTCGGCGCTGCCCTCGACGTGGCGCGGGCGCATCCGCCCGTGGTGGACATCGGCGATGCCGGGGAGTGGATCGAGCAGCGCCTCGCCGAAGCCCAGCCGGCGCGAACCGGGCGGCTGATCTACCACTCGATCGCGTTCCAATATTTCCCGCCGGCAAGTCAGGCCCGGGTGACGGCCGCGATCGAACGCGCCGGAGCGGCCGCGAGCGAGGACGCGCCGGTCGGCTGGCTGCGGTTCGAGCGGACGCCCGATGCGCAGGATCCGACGCTCAAGCTAAGGTCATGGCCGGGGGACGAAGACCGGCTGCTCGCCACCTCGCACCCGCACGGGACCTACATCAACTGGCTGGCTGACGCTCCAGCGCGTTGATTGCCGCGTGGACCCGCGCTTCGATGTCGGGTCGCTTGAGGCCGGCGGGGATTGTTTCGCCGACGCGCCAGGTGACGAGCCCGGGGCGCTTGACCAGACCCTTGGGCCAGACGAGCCCGGCATTGACCGCGACCGGCACGACGGGCAGCCCGATCGCGCGATAAAGGGCGAAGAAGCCGGGCTTCAACTCGGCCTGCTCGCCGACGGGCACGCGGGTGCCCTCGGGGAAGATGACCACCGGGCGCCCGCTTGCCGCCGCCACCTTGCCCGAGGCGACGAGGTTGAGCAGCGCCGCCGCGCCCGCCTCGCGGTCGACCCCGATCACGCCGTAGATCTGCGTCAGCCAGCCGAACAGGGGCATATGGCTCAACTGGCGCTTCATGACGACGATCGGGGTGCGAAAGACGCGCAGCGTGGCGACCGCTTCGTACATCGACTGATGCTTGATCGCGAACAGGAACGGGCCGTCGGGCAGCGCGCCTTCGAACCGCTCCTCGATGCCGATGACATGGCGCGTCAGGAAGAAATGGAAGCGCGACCAGCCGTGAACGACGCTGCGCATCGGGCGTTCGCCGATCGGGGCAACCGCCAGTCCGGCGAGGACGTAGAGCAAGGTGCCGGGGTAGAAGAGAAGGTTGAACAGCAGCGAGCGGGCGAGCGTCATACGTCGAGCCACACCGCCATCCGCCGCAGCAGATATTTATTATATTCCAGGAACATGGTCATCAAATTGGGCTCTGTACGGACAGCGTCTGCGGTGATTTCGTAGCGACGGCCGAGGTGGCTGGCGAATTCATAATGGGCACGGCGCATGTGCCAGTCGCTAGTGACCAGCGTCAATGAGCGGTACCCATGGGCGTCGAGCCAGCGCTTGGCTTCCTCGGCATTGGAGCGGGTGTCGACGCTTTCCGAACCAAGGTCGACGCAGCAATCGAGCAGCGCCTTTTTGCCACCGAGCCGCCTGGCGAGGTCGAGCTTGGTGACCGACGGGTCGGCGCCGGCGATCAGCATCCGCGTCGCCCGATGCTGGCCGAGCCGCCTGATGCCTTCCTCGATCCGCCCGTTGCCGCCGGTGATGACGACGATCGCCTCGGTCGTCGCGGTAGCCGGGGCGGGGCGCCCGAGCGTGACGCCGAACAAGGCGAACAGCATGACGTAGAGCAGCGCGGCAAGGGCCAGGGCGCGCAGTGTCACAGGCTCGCCCTCAAGGCGGCAAGCACGGCCGAACGGGCAACCAGCGTGGCAAGCGCGGCCATCGCCAGCGGCAGTAGCGCCAACACCAGCAGATCGCGGACACGAAGCAGGGGCCCGCCGCTGAGCTCGGCAATCCAGTTGCTGCCGCCGCCGAGGATGGCAAGCAGGACGAGGCCTGCGACGAGGCTGCCGGCGAGCCCGCCGATGAGCGCGTCGATCGCGATGCGACGCTGGAATAAAGCGGCGACCTGGCGATCGGTCGCGCCGACTCCATGCATGATCTCGATCGTCGTGCGATTGGTGTCGAGCGCGCCGCGGGCGGCCAGCACGACCACTGCGGCGCTGGCAAGAGCGACGAGCAGGACCAGCGCGACGGCGAGCAGGCTGACGGCGTGAAGCGCGGTGAGCAACGGACGAAGACTGTCCGCATGAGCGACGAAGCGCGCGCCAGGGACTCCGCCTTCGATACGCCGGCCGATCGCGGCGGCGTCGGCACCGGGCGCCAGGTCGACATCGATCATCGCCGGCAAAGGAAGGTCGGCGCCGGCGTCGAGCGGGCCGAGCCACCGTTCGAGCGTCGCGCGCATTTCACTTGCCGGGACCGAGCGGATGGCCGTCACGCCGGGGGTGGCGCGGGCAAGAGCGAGCGCCGCGGGTTGGCGCGCCTCGCCGCCCGCCAGCTGGATCGAGAAGCGCTGGCTGACCCCGCCGGCGACGATCCCCGCGACATTGCCGAGCGCGAGCCCGGCGGCGGCAACGACGATCATCACGAACAGCATGATCGCGATGACCCAGGGTGTTGCACCCCGCGGGCCGCCGCCGGACAGCAGGCGACGCTCCGGGGCGGCGGGGAACAGCCAGTTCATGCGCCGCCTCGTGCCGGCGGGTTGCGCAGCGTTCCGGTGGGATCGGCGAGGCCGCCATTCTCAAGCCGGATGAGCTGCGCGCCGGGGGTCGCTGCGATGAGGCCGAGGTCGTGGGTCGCGACGACGACGGTCGTCCCCTGGCGGTTCATCGCGGTCAGCAGATGGAGGATGCGCTGGGCCATCGCCGCATCGACGTTGCCGGTCGGCTCGTCGGCGATGATCAGTTCGGGACTGGCGATGACCGCGCGGGCGATGCCGACCCGCTGCTGCTCGCCGCCCGACA
>JALYIX010000221.1 GCA_030775565.1 Pseudomonadota bacterium
GCGCCAATCTCGCGCCCGCGCTGGCTGCCGCGGCGCACCCGGCCTTGCTGGTGGTCGGCACCGGCGCCGAGGCGCTGGTCGCGGCGCGCGGTACTGGCCAGGCGGTCGACCTGCTCCCGTCCGCGTCGCACGCCTTGCTGCTTCCTCCCGAATGGCGAACGCTTCCGGCGCGACCGCTTTACATCCGGGCGCCCGACGCACGGCCGAAGGCGGCATGAGCAGTCTCGCCCCGCGCTCATCGCAGCTGCTCTTCGAGCGCTGTGAAGCGGGGCAGCTCGACGAGGTGCTGGAGATCATGGTTCGCGCCTTCGACCCGGCCTTCGGAGAAGCCTGGACCCGGTCTCAATGCGCCGGCATCTTGCCGATGGCCGGGGTCGCGCTGACGCTGGCACGCAACGCCGCCAGCGGGGTTGCCCACGGCTTCTCGCTCGTTCGAACGGTCGCCGACGAAGCGGAGTTGTTGCTGATCGCAGTAGACCCGGGCGCGCGTCGCAAGGGAATTGGCCGCGAACTGATCGAGCATTTCATCGGCCATGCGACGACCGCGGGCGCAACGCGGCTCCATCTTGAAGTGCGCGATGGTAATGATGCCATTGCACTTTACCATGCTGCGGGATTCAAAGTCGCCGGGCGTCGAAAGCTTTACTATCGAGGCGCCGACGGCCGCCAATATGATGCGCTGACGCTCGTCTTGCCAAACGCTTCAAATTAATCTGCCGCAACGTTTTCTTGCGAACTTGCAGACAAGCAGGGGGCGCATTACAACTGAGGTCGTCGCCGCAATGTCGGCGAACAGTTTTTTCTGTCCAATCTAGGAAATACATCAAATGGATATCGATTCCAGCGGCGAAACGCTGATCACGCTCACCGCCGACATCGTCGCGGCCCACGTCAGCAACAATAGCGTTTCCGTCAACGACTTGCCGCAACTCATTTCAAATGTTCATGGGGCGCTGGCAGGCCTGACGAATGCGCCGACAGCCCCCGAGGCGAAGCCCGAACCCAAGGTTCCGGTACGCTCGTCGATCAAGCCGGACTATATCGTCTGCCTTGAGGACGGGAAGAAATTGAAGATGCTCAAGCGGCATTTGATGACCCACTATTCGCTGACCCCCGACCAGTATCGCCAGAAGTGGGGCCTGAACGCCGACTATCCGATGGTCGCGCCCAACTATGCCGAGCAGCGCCGCACCCTTGCCAAGTCGATCGGCCTTGGCACCAAGCGCCGCAAGACCGGCGCGGCTGCCGCCGGCGGCCGGGCGACCACCACCAAGAAGTAGCGAACGCGCCCTCCCCCGGCGAATACGTCGGGGGAGGATTGCGGCGCGCCCGCGGGCACCCTATTCCTCGCGCAATGCCGCACACCATCGACATCGAGACACTCTGCGCGACCAAAGGGCTGCGCATTACCGACCAGCGCCGCGTCATCGCCCGCATCCTGTCGGAAGCCGACGATCATCCCGATGTCGAGACGCTTCACGAGCGCGCCGCGCGGATTGATCCGCGCATCTCGATCGCCACCGTCTATCGCACCGTCCGCCTGTTCGAAGAGGCCGGCATCCTCGAGCGTCACGAGTTCGGCGACGGCCGCTCGCGCTACGAGGCGGCGTCGGACGATCACCACGATCATCTGATCGACGTCGAGACCGGCAAGGTCATCGAATTCGTCGACGAGGAGCTTGAAATGCTCCAGCGGCGGATTGCTGAGAAGCTCGGCTTCCGCCTGGTCGATCACCGCATGGAACTCTACGGCGTCGCGCTCGATCGTTCGCGCTGAGCCGTCGCGACTGATCGCGGGGGCGCGCGTTGCCGGGCTCGCGGCGCTGCTGCTGGCTTGCCTGCTGCCGCATCTGGCCGCTCGCCTGATTGGTCGCTCGCCGATGCCAAGACTGTTCCTCGCCGCTGCGGCGCGGATCTGCGGTGCCAGGGTCAGCGCCATCGGGCGCCCACTCGCCCCGCACAGCCTGATCATCGCCAATCATGCGAGCTGGCTCGACATCCTTGTTCTCGCCGGCGCGACCGGCACGCGCTTCGTCTCGAAAGCCGAGGTCCGCGATCATCCGCTGCTCGGCTGGCTCGCCGACCAGAACGACACGCTGTACGTTGAACGGCAGGATCGCCGCGCGGTGCACAGCCAGGCAGCCGACGTCGCGGCAGCGCTGGCCGACGACCGGCCGCTCGCCTTGTTCCCCGAAGGCACGACCGGCGACGGTCGGACCCTGCTGCCGTTCCGCCCTGCCCTGCTTGCCGCCGTCGCGCCTGCGCCGCCGGGTACCGAAGTCCGCCCGGTCGCGATCGATTATGGCGCGATGCGAACGGCGATCGGCTGGACCGATGAGGAGAGCGGCCAGGCCAACGCGCTGAAGCTGCTCGGACGGCGCGGGAGCTTCGCCGTTGTCGTCCGGCTGCTCGACCCGCTCCCGCCCGGCGAGGATCGCAAGGCGATGGCGCGCGACGCCAGTGCGGCGATCGCGGCGGCACTGGCTTCAAACGGGCCGACGCCTGTCCTATAGGCGCGGCCATGACCGCTTCGCCCAAAACCTTTCACGTCAAAAGCTTCGGCTGCCAGATGAACGTTTATGACGGCGAGCGGATGGCCGAGCTACTCGGCGCGGAGGGCATGACGCCGAGCAGTGACGCGGCCAGCGCCGACCTCGTCGTGCTCAACACCTGCCATATCCGCGAGCGCGCCGCCGAGCGCGCCTATTCGGACGTCGGCCGGTTGCGCCGTGCGGACGGGTCGAAACCGCTCATCGCGCTCGCCGGCTGCGTCGCGCAGGCGGAGGGCGAGGAGGCCAAGGTCCGGTCGAAGATGATCGACGTCGTGGTCGGTCCCCAGGCCTACCACCGCCTTCCGCAACTGGTCGCGGCGGCCGCAACGGGCGCGCGCCCGGTCGACACCGACATGCCAGCAGTCAGCAAGTTCGACGTGTTGCCGGCGCGGCGGCGGGTCGGGCCGAGCGCTTTCCTGACGGTGGCCGAGGGCTGCGACAAATTCTGCACCTACTGCGTCGTTCCGTACACGCGCGGCGCCGAGGTTTCGCGTTCGGCCGCCGAGATCCTGGCCGAAGCGGAGGCGCTCGCGGACAGTGGTGCGCGCGAGATTACCCTGCTCGGGCAGAATGTTAACGCCTGGTCGGACGGCGCGTCGGGTCTCGATCGCCTGATCCGCGATATTGCCCGGATCGGTGGTCTCGAGCGCATCCGCTACACCACCAGCCACCCGGCCGACATGACCGACGCGCTGATCGCCGCGCACGCCGAAGTGCCGAAATTGATGCCCTACCTGCACCTCCCCGTGCAGGCCGGGAGCGATCGGATCCTCAAGGCGATGAACCGCAGCCATTCGGTCGACAGCTATCTCCGGACGATCGAGCAGGTTCGCGCCGCGCGGCCCGACATCGCCATCTCGGGCGACTTCATCGTCGGTTTTCCGGGCGAGACCGAGGCGGACTTCGCGGCGACGCTCGGCATCATCGACGAGGTCCGCTACGCCGCCGCCTACAGCTTCAAATATTCGCCGCGCCCCGGCACGCCTGCAGCGACCATGCCCGACCAGGTCCCCGCTCACGTGATGGACGAGCGGCTGCAGCGCCTCCAAGCGCGCCTTGCCGAGCATGGCCGCGCCTTCAATCAGGCGAGCGTCGGCAAGACGATGACGATCCTCATCGACCGCAAGGGCCGCCTTCCCGGCCAGATGATCGGCAAGTCGCCGTGGCTCCAGTCGGTGTTCGTCGAGACAAGCGCGGCGATCGGCGACATGGTCGAAGTCGTGACCACCTCCGCGCTACCCAACAGCCTCGGCGCGGTGCTCGCGACAGCGAAAGCCGCCTGAGCGCGAAGGCACCGCTTGCAGTGCGCTGGCGCCGCTCTATCTTGGGCGGACATGGGGCACCGAATCCAACCACCCGAAAGGCGAGAGCACTTGGCATTTATCCAGGCGTCCGCCTGATGGCCCGCAAGCCCGAATTCAACCCCGCGACCAGCCAGTCGGCGACCAGCATGGACAATTTCGGCCGGGCGCGGATGGAGCTCGATTTCGATCAGCCCTACCTGCTCGGCCCCCTGTTCGGCGACTATGACCGCCACCTGGTGATGATCGAGCAGCGTCTCGGCGTGAACATTTCCGCGCGCGGCAATCGCGTGATGATCGACGGCGAGCCCGATGCCGCGGCGCGGGCGCGCGACGTGCTCAAGGGGCTCTACGACCGGCTCGACAAGGGCCAGGACGTCGACGCCGCGGCGGTCGAGGCGGTGATCGGCATGGCCAACCAGCCGATCCTCGACGGGCTAATCGCGCCCGAAGTCGCCAACGCACCCGGCGTGATGATCCGCACGCGCAAGAAGACGATCGTGCCGCGCTCGGCGACGCAGACCGCTTATATGGAAGCGCTCGGCCGCGACGACATGATCTTTGCGCTTGGACCGGCGGGAACGGGCAAGACCTATCTCGCGGTCGCGCAGGCAGTGCAGATGCTGATCTCGGGCCAGGTCGACCGGCTGATCCTGTCGCGCCCGGCGGTCGAGGCGGGCGAGCGATTGGGCTTCCTCCCCGGCGACATGAAGGAGAAGGTCGATCCCTATCTCCGTCCGCTCTACGATGCCCTCTACGACATGCTTCCGACCGAGCAGGTCGAGCGGCGCATTGCATCGGGCGAGATCGAGATCGCGCCGATCGCCTTCATGCGCGGGCGGACGCTCTCCGACGCGTTCATCATCCTCGACGAAGCGCAGAACACCACCGCGCCGCAGATGAAGATGTTCCTCACCCGCTTCGGCATGCGCAGCCGGATGGTGATCTGCGGCGATCCCAACCAGACCGACCTTCCGCGCGGCGTCGACAGCGGATTGAACGACGCGGTCGAGAAGCTCGAGGGGATCGACAAGCTGTCGATGATCCGTTTTTCGGCGAAGGACGTCGTCCGCCATCCGCTCGTCGGCAAGATCGTCGAAGCCTATGAGGGACCGGGTCAGTGATGCTCGACGTCAGTCTCGAAGCCGACGCGGAATGGGACAGTAGGATCGCCTGGGGGCCGCTCGCCGAGCGCGCCGCCGCCGCCGCGGTCGCCGAAAGCGCCTTTCCGCAACTCGGCGCGAGCCCGCGCAGCGTCGAGATCGCGCTTCGCCTGACGAACGACGCGGAAGTGCGCGCGCTGAATGCGCAATGGCGCGGCAAGGACAAGGCCACCAACGTTCTGTCCTTCCCGATGGCGGAAGCCGGCGATCTGGCCGAACCCGGCGCAGTCGATGGCCCTGAGCTGATGCTCGGCGACATCGTCCTCGCGCATGGCGTTTGCGCCGCCGAGGCTTCGGACAAGGCAATCCCGATCGAGGCCCACGCCGCCCACCTGATGGTCCACGGCACGCTCCACCTCCTCGGTTACGACCATGGCGACGACGGTTCGGCCGAGGATATGGAAGCACGCGAGACTCGCGCCCTCGCCCGCCTCGGCATCGCCGACCCGTATGAGGGCGAGCGCTGATGGCCTCGACCCCCGACGAAGGCGGATCGCGACTGTGGCGCGGGATGCGTGCGCTGATTTTCGGCGACGATCACGAAACCAGCCTGCGCGACCAGATCGAGGACGCCATCGACGCGTCTGAGACGGTGCCGACGCAGCGCGGTGACCTCTCGCCGATCGAGCGACAGATGCTGCGCAACCTGCTCCACTTCGGCGACCGCACCGCGGGCGAAGTGGCGGTCACCCGCGGCGATATCGTCTCGGTCCCGCAGACGCTCAATTTCGCGGAACTGGTCGCCGCCTTCGCCGAGGCCGAGCACAGCCGCCTGCCGGTGACCGGCGACGATCTCGATGACGTCGTCGGCATGATCCACATCAAGGACGTGTTCGCCGCGCTCGCCAACCCCGGCCGGCCGCGCACTATCGAAGGCCTCCTCCGCACGCCGCTGTTCGTGCCCGAGTCGATGGGGGTGCTCGACCTCCTCGCCCGCATGCGCACCGACCGCATCCACCTCGCGATCGTCGTCGACGAGTTCGGCGGGACCGAGGGACTGATCACGATCGAGGACGTCGTCGAGGAGATCGTCGGCGACATCGAGGACGAGCATGACGAGGAGGCGACGGGCAACCTCGTCCTGCTCGAGGACGGGCTGTGGGAAGCCGATGCGCGCACCGAGCTCGAGGAAGTCGCCGAGACGATCGACGCGCGGCTGGTCGCGGGCGAGGACGATATCGATACGTTGGGCGGCCTTGCCTTCCTTCTCGCCGGGCGCATCCTGCCGCCGGGAGAGTCGGTCGAACACCCGTCTGGCTGGCGCCTCGAATGCATCGACGCCGACACGCGCCGGATGATCCGACTGCGCCTCCACGCGCCCGAAGAAGCGGCGACCGGCGCGGCATGAAATTCATCGTCGCGCTGCTCGCCGGTGCCCTGTCGGCCTTCGCCTTCCAGCCGTTCGGGTTCATCGCCCTGATGCCGATTGCGCTCGCCCTGCTCGCCGGGATGATCGCCAACGCCACCCGGCTGCGCGGCGCGTTCGCGCTCGGCTGGGGTTTCGGGGTCGGCCAATTCTGCGTCGGCCTCAACTGGATCGCGACCAGCTTCACCTATCAGGCGGCGATGCCGGCGTGGCTCGGCTGGGTCAGCGTCTTTCTCCTCTCGCTCTACCTTGCCGTCTATCCGATGCTCGCCGCCGGCCTTGCGTGGAGGATCGGGCGGCGCAACGGGCTGGCCCTGGTCCTTGCGCTTGCCGCGGGCTGGATCGCCTGTGAATTTCTTCGTGCAGGGATCTTCACCGGCTTCGCCTGGAACCCGGTCGGGGTCGTGCTGGTCGACACGCCGCTGCGCCGGGCGAGCGGGCTGATCGGGACCTACGGCCTGTCGGGGCTGACGGTATTGATCGGCGGCGCACTGTGGCTTGCGCTCAGGCGACTGCGCGAGGGCGGCTATGCCATGATCCCGGTCCTGCTTGCCGGGATCGGCTCTTTCCTCCTGCCGCACGCAGCGACGACGAGCGGTCCCGCGGTGCGCGTCATCCAGCCCAACATCGGCCAGGCCGAACGCTGGAGCCCGGGGCTCGCCCAGGCGCAGGTCGCACGGCTGCTCAATCTCTCGGGGGCGCCGACGGCCGAGCCGCGCTTGCTGCTGTGGCCCGAATCCGCCGTCACGATCCCGCTCGAGGACGACCGCACGGGCGCCCGACCCCAGGTCGATGCCGTCCGCCAGGCCGTTGCCCGCGGGCTCGGCCCGCGCGATCTCCTCGTCGCCGGGAGCGAAGGGCTCGCCTCGACCGACGGGGTTCGAGTGACCAGCGCGCGCAACAGCGCCTTTGTGCTCACGCCATCGGGCCGCCTGCTCGGCCGCTACGACAAGGCGCACCTTGTGCCCTACGGCGAATATTTGCCGATGCGCCCGATCCTCTCGGCGATCGGCCTGTCGCGCCTCGCGCCGGGCGATGTCGACTTCGACCCCGGCCCCGGCCCGCGCACCATCGACCTGCCCGGTTTCGGACGGATGGGAATGCAGATCTGCTACGAGATCATCTTTTCGGGCGAGGTGGTCGACCGAGCGCATCGTCCCGACTTCATCTTCAATCCCTCGAACGACGCCTGGTTCGGCCGCTGGGGCCCGCCGCAGCACCTCGCCCAGGCGCGGCTGCGTGCCGCGGAGGAGGGCCTCGCGGTGATCCGCTCGACCCCGACCGGGATCAGCGCGATCGTCGATGCCAACGGGCGGCTGCTCCAGTCGCTGCCGTGGCGCGAACCGGGGGAGCTCGACGGTCGTATCCCCGCGCCGCGAGCGCCGACCCCGTTCGCCCTACTCGGCAATTTGCTGCCACTCTTGTTCGCGTTTGCGCTGATGCTCGTTGCGCTGTGGCGCGGTCGCGAGCCGATTGCCAAACGATGACCGATCCACTGACGATCCAGCGGCTGTACGGGCGGTCGAGCGGGCACAAGTTGCGTCTCGGGCAGCAGGCATTGATGGACGAGTTGCTCCCCGCCATCGCGGTCCCCGCGGCGGGCGAGATCAGCGCGCAGCGGCTGTTCGGAGATGAACGAACCCTCCACTTCGAGATCGGCTTCGGCGGCGGGGAGCATCTTGCCCACCGTGCCGACCTGCTCCCCGATCATGGCTTCATCGGCTGCGAGCCGTTCGTCAACGGCGTCGCCACCGCGCTCGGCCACATCCGCGACCGCCGCCTTGCCAACGTCCGGCTCCACATGGGCGACGCGCTGGAGGTCTTGCAGCGCGTGCCCGATGGCGCGCTGAGTTTCCTCTACCTGCTCCATCCCGACCCCTGGCCGAAGGTTCGCCACGCCAAGCGCCGCATGATGAACGACGGCCCGCTCGGGCTGATCGCCGCCAAGCTGAAAGCGGGTGGCGAGTTCCGCCTTGCCACCGACCACCCGATCTATCTCGACTGGTCGCTGATGGTCATGCAGCGCCACGAAGCGCAGTTCGAATGGCTGGCCGAAGCGCCCTGCGATTTCCTCGATCCGCCCGGCGGCTGGATCGAAACCCGCTATGGCGCCAAGTCACGCCGTGAAGGGCGACGGCCCTATTATTTCCGCTATCGCCGGCGCTAGCGCCCCCGCGAATGTTCACGAATGTTCGCACCAACGGCCTATTAAAACCGCCAAAAAATGGATTTTGGACGGCGAGATCGTGATCGAATCGATACCTGTTCGGATCGGCTGTAGGAAAGCAAAATCGTCACGACATCTGCCCGCAATTCGCGGGGCTAGTTCGCCTTGTCGAGCCTGAGCAACCGCGCGCCCGAGCCGTCTTCGAGCAGGTAGATGTCACCATCCGGTGATTGCGCCACCGCGCGCACCCGGTTGCCCATGTCCCACTGGTCGGCCTTGGTCGCATTCTCGCCCGCGAGATGCACCCTGATCAGCGCTTGGGCGGACAGTGCCGGGAGGAAGGCATCGCCCTTCCACTGCGGCCACTTGGCGCCGCGGTAGATCATCAGCCCGCCCGGCGAGATCGAGGGATTCCACCACAGCCTTGGGGCCTCGAAGCCGTCGCCCGGCTTGTGGTCGGGAATATCGCCGCCATCATAATTGCTGCCGTTTGATGCAAGCGGCCAGCCATAGTTGCGGCCGGGTCGGATGAGGTTGAGCTCGTCGCCGCCCTTGGGCCCCATTTCGGTTTCCCACAGTCGCCCGTCGGCATCGAAGACGAGACCATAGGGATTGCGGTGGCCGCTACTCCAGGTTTCGGCGGGGGTGCGGTTCGGGCCGGGCCAGGTGAATGCCCGCCCCTTCGCCGACTTCGCCGCGCCGGTGTTGGCGGGAGGACTGGTCACCATCGTCGTCGTCGCCCCCAGCTTGCCCGCCATCGGATTGCCAGGGGCGGGCTGGCCGTCGAGCGTCAAGTGGAGGATCTTGCCGAGCGGCTGGCTCGGGTCCTGGGCCGGGGTGAAGCGCTGGCGTTCGCCCGACGACAGGAACAGCGACTGCCCATCGGGCGCGAAGGCGATCGCCGCGCCGAGTTGCCCGCCTTCGCCGCCCTGCGGATCATGCCACAGCACGCGCAGTCCCGAGAGCCGCAGTCGGGCCCCATCGAGGCCGAGCGTTGCGCGCGCGAGGGCTAGCCCACTACCGCCCGCGGCATTGGGTTCGGAGTAGGTCAAATAGACGCCATGGTCGGTGGCGAACGAGGGCGAGACGGCAACGTCGAGCAGTCCACCCTGCCCGCCTGCCTCGACCGCCGGCGCGCCCAGCACCTCGGCTGGCGCCTGCCCCTGCCGCCAAACCTTGAGATGGCCAGCCTTCTCCGTCACCAGCGCCGACCCGTCCGGCAGGAAGGCCATCGCAAAGGGTTCCTCGAACGTCGCGAGCGGGGTCACCACAAAGGGTTTTCCGGAACTTTTCTTGCCCTGCGCCTCGCTCGACGGGGCCGCCGAACAGGAGGCGAGAGTGAGGCCAAGGAACAATGTCCGTGCCAACGAGCTTTGCATCCAGTAGCGCATGGCAACCG
>JALYIX010000222.1 GCA_030775565.1 Pseudomonadota bacterium
TAATTCCCCTTTGATTTCAGTGCGGCCTTCATGGCCTCGAGTTCGGCGTCGACACTGTCGCTCGCGCGCAGGTCGGCGATTTCTTCCTCAAGGCTTTTGGGGCCCGTCATCCCGAGCGCGTCGGCGCGTCCCTCGGCGAAGTCGGCGCGGCGTTCGAGCACCTCGAAGCGCGAGAAGGCGTCCTCGGTGCGGCTGCCGTTGAGCATTTCGCTCGTCCGCGCGCGGGTCACGGCGCTTTCGATGCGGGTGGCGATGGCGTTCTGGCGAGCACGGGCTTCGCGCAGCTTGCCCTGCAACTTGGCGATGTCCGCCTCGTACCCCTTGAGGGTCTGCTCGATGACGCCGATCTCGTCGCGCAGGCCCGCCGCCATGTCGGCCGCCTTCTGCCGCTCGCCGAGCGCGGCGCGGGCCAGATCCTCGCGGTCCTTGGACAAGGCGAGTTCGGCTTTTTCGGTCCAGCTTGCCTGCAATTCGTCGAGCCGGACGATGGCCCGGCGCATTTCCTTGCTGTCCGCGATCGATCGCGCCGCCGAAGCGCGCACCTCGACCAGTGTTTCCTCCATCTCGAGGATGATCATGCGGATCATCCGCGCCGGATCTTCGGCGCGGTCGAGCAGCTCGGTCATGTTGGCTGCAACGATGTCCCGCGTGCGGGAGAAAATACCCATTCATCACTCCGTCGGTAAATCAGGCGCCCTTTTGCCTATTCCCTTTGCAGCCATCGTGCCAAGTTCACGGCAGTCCCGAAAAAGTAGGGAATGGCTAGGTTTTCGACGAACGGCGGTTGGAAAACTCTTGCCAGTAGGTGGGAGAAAGCACCAACAGTTGGGCCGGATGGAACGCACCACGCAATTCGTCGGCCAGAGCCTGGCCTTTCTCGACGCGGTCGAGCGTGCCAGCCGCGCCGCGCCGCTGAACCGCCCGGTGCTGGTCATCGGCGAGCGCGGGACGGGCAAGGAACTGATCGCCGAACGATTGCACCATTTGTCGTCGCGCTGGTCGGGCCCGCTGGTGACGATGAACTGCGCCGCCTTGCCCGAGACGCTGATCGAGGCCGAGCTGTTCGGGCATGAGGCGGGCAGTTTCACGGGCGCTGCCAAGACGCGCCACGGTCGCTTCGAGGAAGCCGATGGGGGCACGCTGTTCCTCGACGAGCTTGCCACCCTGTCGTCCCCCGCACAGGACCGCCTGCTGCGCGCGGTCGAATATGGCGAGGTCACGCGGATCGGCGCATCGAAGCCGATCCGCGTCGACGTGCGGATCGTCGCCGCGACCAACGAGCATCTGCCGCGGATGGTCGAGGAAGGTCGGTTTCGCCCCGACCTGCTCGACCGGTTGTCGTTCGAAGTGGTGACGCTGCCGCCAATGCGCGCCCGGCAGGGCGACGTGCCCTTGCTCGCCGACCATTTCGCGCGGCGCATGGCGGCCGAGCTCGAATGGCCGCAATGGCCCGGCTTCAGCCCAAGGGCGATGGCCCAACTCGAGGCCTATGACTGGCCGGGAAATGTCCGCGAGCTGCGCAATGTCGTCGAGCGCGCGGTCTATCGCGCCGAGGATCCCGAACGACAGGTCGATGCCATCCAGTTCGACCCCTTCTTTTCGCCCTGGGCGCCGGCGGGTTCGGTATCGGCCGCGCCCGCGCCGGCGATCGATCCGACGGTCAGACTTGCCCCGCAACCCGTCGCCGAAACGCCGGTCGCCGAAGCGGCAGGCGACCTGCGCGGGGCGGTCAATGCTTATGAGCGCGCGCTGCTTGAGGAGGCACTGGCGCGCAATCGCTTCAACCAGCGCGCCACGGCGACGGCGCTCGGCTTGAGTTATGACCAGCTGCGCCACGCGATGAAGCGGCACAAGCTCCACGAAGGCGAGGCCGCCGCCTGATCGCTGGTGATTGACTGGGGCCGCAAGCGCGCTAGGCGCGTTGAGAACCCGGACCCCCATGCAGGAGCGACGCAATGCCCTTCACTCTGCCCGAACTGCCTTATGCCAAGGACGCGCTGGCGCCGCACATGTCGGCCGAGACGTTCGATTATCATCATGGCAAGCACCACAAGGCCTATGTCGACAAGACCAACGGCATGCTCGCCGAGAAGGGCCTCGAGGGGGCGTCGCTCAGCACGGTGATCAAGGCCGCCGCCGACAAGGGCGACCAGGGATTGTTCAACAACTCGGCGCAGATCTGGAACCACAGCTTCTTCTGGCAATGCCTTGCGCCTGCCGGATCGACCAGCCCGTCGGGCAGGCTTGCGGAGATGATTGCCAGCGACTTCGGCGATCATTCGGCGCTGGTCGAGAAACTGGCGACCGAGGCGACCAACCATTTCGCCAGCGGCTGGGGCTGGCTGGTGCTCAACAACGGCAAGCTCGAGGTGACGTCCCTCCACGACGCCGACACGCCGCTGGTGCATGGCATGACCCCGCTGCTGACGCTCGATGTGTGGGAGCATGCCTACTACATCGACTATCGCAACGAGCGGCCGCGGTTCCTGAAGACCGTGCTCGAGAACATCATCAACTGGGACTTCGTGGCGCAGAACCTCGACGGTGAGGGGTTGAGCCGGGCTGACCAGGCGGGCTGATCACAACGAAAGCGCGGGCCGAACGGTGGTGCGGCCCGCGCTTCGTTTCCTCAATGGCCTCGTGGTCTAGCCCGCGTCGTCTTCGCTTGGGGGCACCGTCTCGGTCTCCTTCGCGGCCGGCGCAGCGGTTGCCTTGAGCTTTCCCTTGCCCCCCTTCGGCTTGACCGCTTTCGGGGGCGCCGAGACGATTTCGAACACCGGCTGGTTATCCTTGATGCGGACCTTGACTTCGCCGCCGTGAATCAGCTTGCCGAACAATAGTTCTTCGGCGAGCGGCTGCTTGATCTTCTCCTGGACGAGACGGCCCATCGGGCGCGCGCCGTAGAGCTTGTCGTAGCCGCGGGTGGTGAGCCACTGGCGGGCTTCGTCGTCGAGTTCGATGTGGACGTTGCGGTCGGCCAGCTGGAGCTCGAGCTGGAGGATGAACTTGTCCACCACGCGCGCCACGACTGCCGGGGGCAGGTAGGCGAACGGCACGACCGCATCCAACCGGTTGCGGAATTCAGGCGTGAACATCTTCTTGATCGCGTCCTCCTGGACGTCCTCGCGGCTGCTCGCCCCGAAGCCGATCCCCTCGCGCGCCATGTCCGACGCGCCGGCGTTGGTCGTCATGATCAGGATGGTGTTGCGGAAATCGACCGTCTTGCCGTGGTGATCGGTGAGCTTGCCGTTGTCCATCACCTGCAGGAGGATGTTGAACAGGTCGGGGTGAGCTTTCTCGATCTCGTCGAGGAGCAGGACCGAGTGCGGCTGCTGATCGACGGCGTCGGTGAGCAAGCCACCCTGGTCGTAGCCGACATAGCCCGGGGGGGCGCCGATCAGCCGGCTGACCGAGTGGCGCTCCATATATTCGGACATGTCGAAACGCTGCAGCGGGATGCCGAGGACCGAGGCGAGCTGGCGCGCGACCTCGGTCTTGCCGACGCCGGTTGGCCCTGAGAAGAGATAGTTGCCGATGGGCTTGTCGGGTTCGCGGAGGCCGGCCCGCGACAGCTTGATCGCCGAGGCGAGCTTCTCGATCGCCATGTCCTGGCCGAACACGACGCGCTTCAAGTCGGTCTCGAGGTTCTGGAGCGTGGCCTTGTCGTCGGACGAGACCGACTTCGGCGGGATCCGCGCCATGGTCGCGACGACTGCTTCGATCTCCTTGGTGGTGATGACCTTCTTGCGGCGCGACGGGGGCACGAGCATCTGCATCGCGCCGACCTCGTCGATCACGTCGATCGCCTTGTCGGGCAGCT
>JALYIX010000223.1 GCA_030775565.1 Pseudomonadota bacterium
GGCAACCGGCTGATCGTCATCTTGAACGACAATGACATGTCGATCGCGCCGCCGGTCGGCGGCTTGTCGCATTACCTCGCGTCGCTGGTGTCGTCGGGCGGCTATCTCCACGTCCGCGATTTCGCCCGCCGGGTGGCCAAGCGGCTGTCGAAGCGGGTCCATCGCGCGGCCTCCAAGGCCGAGGAATTCGCCCGTGGCATGGCAACCGGCGGGACCTTGTTCGAGGAGCTGGGCTTCTATTACGTCGGGCCGGTCGACGGGCATGACGTTGTCGGGCTGGTCGACATCCTCGAGAATGTGCGCGACGCCGACGAAGGGCCGATGCTGGTCCATGTCGTCACCAGGAAGGGCAAGGGCTATGCCCCGGCCGAAGCGGCGGCGGACAAATATCATGGCGTGGTCAAGTTCGACGTCGTCTCGGGCAAGCAGGACAAGGGCCCCGGCGGCGGCCCGCCGAGCTATACCGCGGTATTCGCCGACGCGCTGATCGGAGAAGCGCGGCGCGACGACAAGATTGTCGCGATCACCGCGGCAATGCCGTCGGGCACCGGGCTCGACAAGTTCGAGGCGGAGTTTCCCGAGCGGACGTTCGATGTCGGGATTGCCGAACAACATGCGGTGACGTTCGCCGCCGGACTTGCGGCGCAAGGCTATCGGCCGTTCTGCGCGATCTATTCGACCTTCCTCCAGCGCGCCTATGACCAGCTGGTGCATGACGTCGCCATCCAGAATCTTCCCGTGCGCTTCGCGATGGATCGGGCCGGGCTGGTCGGGGCGGATGGGGCGACGCACGCCGGGTCGTTCGATCTCGCCTACCTTTGCACCTTGCCCAACATGGTCGTGATGGCGGCGGCGGACGAGGCCGAACTCGCCAACATGGTCCACACCATGGCGCTGCATGACAGCGGCCCGAGCGCGGTGCGCTATCCGCGTGGCAATGGGCGCGGGGTGGCGATGCCCGCCAGCCCCGAGCGGCTAGAGATCGGCAAGGGCCGCGTCGTACGCGAGGGCAAGGCGGTCGCGATCCTGTCGCTCGGCACCCGGCTCGAGGAGGCCGAGAAGGCCGCCGAGCAATTGGAGGCGATGGGGCTGTCGACCACCGTTGCCGACCTGCGCTTCGCCAAGCCGCTCGACGAGGCACTGATCCGCCGCCTGCTGACGACGCATGAAGTCGCGGTGACGGTCGAGGAGGCCGCGGTCGGCGGATTCGGCGCGCATGTGCTGACGCTGGCGAGTGACGAGGGGCTGATCGACGCGGGATTGAAGCTGCGCACGATGCGGCTGCCCGATGTCTTCCAGGACCAGGACGCACCGATGAAGCAATATGACGAGGCCGGGCTCAATGCGCCGCATATCGTCGAAACCGTGCTCAAGGCCCTGCGGCGCAACAGCGTCGGCGTGGAGACGGGGGCGAGCGCCTAGGCGCCGTTGGTGGCCAAGTCGCGCGCTGACCAGCTGCTCGTGGCGCAGGGACTCGCCGAGAGCAGGACCCGGGCGCAGGCGCTGATCCTTTCCGGCAATGTGTTTGTCGGCGATCGGCGGGTGGCGAAGGCGGGAGATCTGCTGGCCGAAGACGCGGTGCTGACCGTCAAGGGGCGCGATCATCCATGGGTGTCGCGAGGCGGGATCAAGCTGGCGCACGGGCTCGAGCAGTTCGGGTTCGACGTGACCGGCGCGACCGCAATCGATGTCGGGTCGTCGACTGGCGGATTTACCGATGTTCTGCTGACCAATGGCGCAGCAAAAGTGTTCGCGGTCGATGTCGGGACGAACCAGCTGGCCTGGAAGCTTCGCCAAGACCCGCGCGTGGTGGTGATGGAGCAGACCAATGCCAGGCTGCTGTCGCGCGAGATGATTTCCGATGTCATCGATATGGTGGTGTGCGACGCCAGTTTCATCGGGCTTGCCAAGGTGCTCGGGCCCGCGCTGGCGCTGGCGCGCCCGGGCGCGAAACTGGTCGCGCTGGTCAAGCCGCAGTTCGAGGCAGGGCGGGGCGAAGTGGGCAAGGGCGGGGTGGTGCGCGACCCGGCGATCCACGCCCGCGTTTGTGACGAGGCGACGGCTTGGGTCTCGGCGCAGGGCTGGGCTATAGCGGGGCTGACGCAAAGCCCGATCACCGGGCCCGAGGGGAATGTCGAATTCCTGCTCGGCGCGACGAAGGGGCACGAATGTGGCGACCAAGGCTGACGATCGGGTCGTGTGGACGACGGCGCTGTGGACCGTCCCGGCGATCGTCGCGGTCGGCTTCCTGATGGGGATCGTGGCCAACAGCGGGTTCGCCAACGGCTGGTACGCCGACCTCGCCAAGCCGAGCTTTCAGCCGCCGGGGTGGGCATTTGGGGCGGTGTGGACGACGCTCTACACGATGATGGGGATTGCGCTGGCGGTGGTCCTGCGCGCGCCCAAGTCGGCCGAGCGTAGTCTCGGGCTGGGGCTGTTCGGCGTGCAGCTGGTCGGTAATTTCGCCTGGTCGCCGTTGTTTTTCGGGGCGCATGCGATCGACCCCGCGCTGGTCCTGATCATCGCCACCGCCACGCTGGTCACCGCGACCCTCGTGAGCTTCTGGCGCATCCGGCCACTGGCGGGGGCGCTCCTCGTTCCCTATCTGGCATGGTTGTGCCTGGCGACCGCGCTCAATCATGAGACCGGCCGCCTTAATCCGGGTGCGGGAACGCATTCGCTGGGAATTACGGGAGCGTAGAAATGCAGTCCGAAAATCGCCTGTTCGAGGATCTCGCCAAGATGATGAACGGTGCGGCGGGGACGCTCGCCGGGATGGGCCGCGAGGCCGAAAGCTCGATGCGCGAGAAAATGCGCGAGTTCGTCGGCGGTGCCGACTTCGTGTCGCGCGAGGAGTTCGACGCGGTCAAGGCGATGGCCGCCGCGGCGCGCGAGCAGAATCAGGCCCTCGAAGCACGAATCGCGGCCCTCGAAGCGGCGGCGAAGGCCAAGGCTGGCCCCAAGCCCGCCAAGCCCGCCGCGCCGGGAGCAACGATCTGACCGACGAGATCGAAGCCGAGGAGCGCGACGACGG
>JALYIX010000224.1 GCA_030775565.1 Pseudomonadota bacterium
GCTTACTGGTGCCCCCCGAACAGACGGGAGCCGAAAAGGTTCGCGTAAAAAGGTTCCCGCCCCAAGCTTTGATTGAAGCTGTGTCGTTTAAGCCACAGGCGGCGGCCAGCGAGCCGAGGTCCTTGGCGACCGGCCCGCGCCACGGCGCGAGGTGGACAGCCGGAGGCGCCATGCCTAAGTCGCGCTCGTGCTCCAGCGCTTTTCCAAGATGCACGGTCTCGGCAACGACTTCGTGATCCTCGATGCGAGGGAGCGACCCATCGCGCTCTCGGGCGCGCTCGTCAGGCTGCTCGCCGACCGGCATTCGGGCATCGGCTGCGACCAGCTGATCCTCCTCGAACCCGCAGTCGACGCCGATCTGGCGATGACGATCTACAATGCCGACGGCAGCCGCGCCGAGGCGTGCGGCAACGCAACCCGCTGTGTCGTGTCGCTCACCGGCGCCGGGCGGATCGCCACCGCCGGCGGCATGCTGACCGGCGCGAGCGACGGGGCGACAGTCGAAATCACGCTCGATCCGCCACGCTTCCAATGGGATCAAATCCCGCTGGCCTATGCGATGGACACCACCCGGGTGCCGCTGGCATGGGACGAGCTGGCGGCGCCGATGGCGGTGAACGTCGGCAATCCACATCTGGTGTTCTTCGTCGAGGCGATCGACGAGGAGCGGTTGGCCGAACTCGGGCCGCGCATCGAGCATGATCCCGCCTTCCCCGAGCGGATCAACGTCAATCTCGCCGTGATCGAAGGCGACGCGATCCGTCTGCGCACGTTCGAGCGCGGCGCCGGGCTGACGCTCGCCTGCGGGACCGGGGCCTGCGCCAGTGCGGTCGCGGCGATTTCATCGAAGCGCGCCGCCTCCCCTGTCACGGTCCACATGAAAGGCGGCGACCTCGTCATCGCCTGGCAGCCTGGCGAGCCGATCCGCATGCGCGGCCCCGCGACGCACGTATTCGACGGCGAAATCGACCTTGTGGCGTTCGGCGGATGAGCGTCGAGACGATTACCCTGGGCTGCCGGCTCAACTTCGCCGAAAGCGAGCTGCTGAAGCGCACCGCGACGGGCGAGACGACGATCATCAACAGCTGCGCCGTGACTGCCGAGGCCGAGCGCCAGACCCGCCAGGCAATTCGTCGCGCCCGCCGCGAGCGCCCCGGTGCGCGGATCGTCGTCACCGGCTGCGCGGCGCAACTCTCGCCCGGCACCTACGCCGCCATGCCCGAGGTCGACGCGGTCGAGACGCGCGACTTCGCCGCCCCGCTGACCGTCGCCGCCGGCTATCGCGGACGCTTACGCAGCTTCGTCGCGGTCCAGACCGGGTGCGACCACCGCTGCACCTTCTGCACCATCTGGACCGCGCGCGGGCCGAGCCGCTCGCTCGCTTACGAAGCCGTCCGCGACGCAGTGGTCCGCGAGCTCGAGGCCGGCGCGCGCGAGATCGTGCTGACCGGGGTCGACCTGACGAGCTATCAGCCGAGCTTCGGCGCCCTCTGCCAGCGCCTCCTCGCCGACCTATCCGCGCTGCCCCGGCTACGCCTCTCCTCGCTCGACAGCATCGAAATCGACGGCGCGCTGATGGAGCTCATCGCCGGCGAGCCGCGGCTGATGCCTCACTTCCATCTCTCGCTCCAGGCGGGGGACGACCTCATCCTCAAGCGCATGCGTCGCCGCCACAGCCGCGCCGATGCCGTCCGCACCGTAAAAGCGATCAAGGCCGTTCGCCCCGACGCGACGATCGGGGCCGACCTCATCGCCGGATTTCCCACCGAGACTGAAGAAGCCGCAGTCAACACACTAAGATTGCTCGATGATTGCGACATCGTTGCCGGTCACGTCTTCCCCTTCTCGCCTCGCCCAGGCACTCCCGCTGAGCGCATGCCGCAGGTCGAGCGCGAATTGGTCAAGGCCCGCGCCGCCCGCCTCCGCGCCCGCGCCGCCGAACGCCGCGCGGCGTGGCTCGCCTCGCAGGTCGGTACCCGCCAGCCGGTTTTGATCGAGAACAAGGAGCGCGGCCACACCGACGGCTTCGCCCCCATCACCATCGCCGCATCGGCGCGCGGAGACAGCGGCTTCGCGCTTGTCACCGGCGTTGCCGACGGCCTGTTAATCGGATCATTCGAATGAGTTGGCTCGACCGCCTGACCGGCGGGTTCAAGAAGACCGCCGATCGCCTGGGCGAAAACCTCACCGGCTTCACCTCGAAGGCCGCGCTCGACACCGCGACGCTCGACGAGATCGAGGAAGCACTGATCGCGTCCGACCTCGGCCCCGCCGCATCGAAGCGCATTCGCGAGGCGATCGCCGCGCGCCGGTTCGAGCAGCTCGACGAGCGCGGGCTTCGCACCATCCTCGCCGAGGAGATCGAGGCAATCCTCGCCCCCGTCGCCAAGCCATTGGATGTGTGGGGCTTCCCCCGCCCCCACGTCATAGTTGTCATCGGCGTCAATGGCTCGGGCAAGACCACCACCATCGGCAAATTGGGCCATCTGCTGAAAGAGCAGGACTATGGCGTCATGCTCGCCGCCGGCGACACCTTCCGCGCCGCCGCGATCGAGCAATTGAAGATCTGGGGCGACCGCATCGGCGCCCCCGTCATCATGGGCAAGGAAGGCGGCGACGCGGCCGGCATCGTCTATGACGGGGTCAAGCAGGCCACCGCCACCGGGATCGACGCGCTGATCGTCGACACCGCCGGCCGCCTCCAGAACAAGACCCACCTGATGGAAGAACTGTCCAAGGTCCGCCGCGTCCTCGGCCGCCTCAACCCAGAGGCACCGCACGACGTCATCTTGGTCCTCGACGCAACAACCGGGCAGAACGCTTTGAACCAGATCGAAGTTTTCCGTGACCTTGCCGGGGTCACCGGGCTCGTCATGACCAAATTGGACGGCACCGCACGCGGCGGAATTCTGGTCGCCGCAGCGGAGAAATTCGGGCTTCCGATCCACGCCATCGGCGTCGGAGAAGGCGTCGA
The DNA here is from genome assembly GCA_030775565.1 of Pseudomonadota bacterium. GTDB lineage: Bacteria > Pseudomonadota > Alphaproteobacteria > Sphingomonadales > Sphingomonadaceae > Sphingomicrobium. The sequence goes on from JALYIX010000224.1 coordinate 2,975, forward strand.
CGACCTTCGCCCCTTCGACCCCCGCGCCGTCGCCCGCGCCATTGCCGGATTGTCCGAATGACCGCCACCCCCACCCGCGAAGTCGGCACCGCCACCCGCCTCGCGCTCGATCTCGGGCCGCTGCTCCTCTTCTTTGTCGCCAACGCGAAGTTCGGCGTGTTCACCGGCACCGCGATCTTCATCGCCGCGTTCGTCGCTTCGCTCATCGTCAGCTATGCCCTGACCCGCAAGCTGACCGCGCTCCAGCTGTTCTCGGGCTTCCTCGTCATCATCATGGGCGGCCTCACCTTGTGGCTCCACAACGAGGCGTTCATCAAGATCAAGCCGACGCTCTATTACGCGGTCGTTTCGGCGCTCCTCTGGTTCGGTCTCGCCACCGGCCGCCCCTTGCTCAAGAACGTGCTCGGCGGGGCCTATCCCGGCCTGACGCAGGCCGGCTGGGACAAGCTGACCCGCAACTGGGCGATCTTTTTCCTCGCGATGGCGATCGCCAACGAAGCCGTCTGGCGCAACACCACCACCGCGCAGTGGATCACCTACAAGCTGTGGATCGCCCTCCCCGCGACCTTCCTCTTCGCCATCGCCAACGTGCCGATGCTGTTGAAGCACGGCCTCAACGCCGAGACCGCACCGCCGCCGGAGCTGCCCCCCGAATGAGCGACACGATTCTCTCCATCCGCGCCCTGCGCAAAGCCTATGCCAGCGGCACCGAGGCGCTGAAGTCGGTCGACCTCGACATCCGCCGCGGCGAGATCCTCGCCCTGCTCGGCCCCAACGGAGCGGGCAAGACGACCCTCATCTCGATCGTCTGCGGCATCGTCACTGCGACCAGCGGCACCGTCCTGGTCGAGGGCAAGGACCATGCGACCGACTATCGCCACGCCCGCCAGATGATCGGCCTTGTCCCCCAGGAACTGACCACCGACGCGTTCGAGACCGTCTGGTCGACGGTCAGCTTCAGCCGTGGCCTCTATGGCAAGCCGCGCGACCCCGCGAGGATCGAGGCGCTGCTCAAGCGCCTGACCCTGTGGGACAAGCGCGGCACCAAGATGATGGAGCTCTCCGGCGGGATGAAGCGCCGCGTGATGATCGCCAAGGCGCTCAGCCACGAACCCGCCATCCTGTTCCTCGACGAGCCCAGTGCCGGCGTCGACGTGGAGCTTCGCCGCGACATGTGGGACCTCGTCCGCCAATTGCGCGACGACGGCACGACGATCATCCTCACCACGCACTACATCGAGGAAGCCGAGGAGATGGCCGACCGCGTCGGGGTCATCGCGCGCGGCGAGCTGATCGCGGTCGAGGACAAGAGCGCGCTGATGGCGCGTCTCGGCAAGAAGACATTGAAGGTCACCTTGTCCGACCCGATAGCTGCCGTCCCCGCGGAACTCGCCGAATGGTCCCCAAGCCTCGACGACGACGGCCGCACGCTCGCTTACTCCTTCGACAGCCACGCGACACGCACCGGCATCGCCGGCCTGATGCGCCGGCTCGGCGAGCTCGGCATCGCCTACAAGGACCTCTCGACCCACCAGTCGAGCCTCGAGGACATCTTCGTCAGCCTCGTCCATGATGAGGGAACAGTCCAATGAACTGGCACGGCGTCGCGGCGATCTACCGCTTCGAAATGGCCCGCGCCCAGCGCACGCTGTGGCAAAGCCTGGTCGCCCCGGTGATCACCACCGCGCTCTATTTCGTGGTGTTCGGCTCGACCCTTGGCAGCCGCATGTCGGCGATGAACGGAATCCCGTTCGGCAGCTTCATCGTCCCCGGCCTGACCCTGCTGTCGGTGTTCATGCAATCGATCTTCAACGCCAGCTTCGGTATTTATTTCCCCAAGTTCAGCGGCACCATCTATGAGCTCCTGTCGGCCCCGATCTCGAGCCTCGAGACCGTCCTCGCCTATGTCGGCGCCGCGGCGAGCAAGTCGTTCATCCTCGCGCTTGTGACCCTCGCCACCGCGACGATCTTCGTCCCCGTCCACATCGACCACCCGCTGGCCATGATTGCGCTTCTCGTGGCGATCTGCACCGCCTTCTGCCTGATGGGCTTCGTCATTGGCATCTGGGCACAAAGCTTCGAGCAGTTGCAGATCGTGCCGATGCTGGTCGTCACCCCGCTGACTTTCCTCGGCGGCGCCTTCTACTCTGTCACTTCGCTGGCCGAGCCGTGGCGGACTGTCACCTTGTTCAACCCCGTAGTCTATCTCATCAGCGGCTTCCGCTGGACCTTCACCAGCCATGCCGACGTCCCGGTCTGGTCCTCGATCGCGATGCTCGCCGGCATTATCGTCGTGTGCCTCGTTGCCACCAGCTGGATCTTCCGCACCGGCTACCGCCTCAAACAGTAGCGATTGCAATCAGTTTCGAACCCGGCCAGCATCGCAGCATAACCGTCTGAGGGGATTACTGTGAACCGCGCGTGCCTGCTTCTTGCCTCCACCCTGCTCGCCACCACCACCGCTGCGAGCGCCGCAGCCCCCATCGATCCGCTCGCCCAGCGACTGTCGGCGCATGATCGCATCCTTGGCTCCGATGCCTTCGAAGGCCGCGGGGTCGCGACGCGGGCCGAAACGAAGACGCTCGCCTACATCATCGGTCAGTTCCGTGCCGCTGGCCTCGCGCCGGGCGGGGACATCCGCGCCGGCAAGCGCGAATGGACCCAGGCGGTGCCGCTGCTCAGGTCCGACTTCACCGCCGAACCCAAGGTCGCCCTCCACCTCCCCGGGGGCCGCGCCATGTCGCTTGCCCAGGGCCAGGAGATTTCGGTCCGCGCACCGATGGACGGGTCAAAGCGCCTCGCGCTGGCCAAGGTCCCGCTCGTCTTCGTCGGTTACGGCGTTTCCGCGCCTGAGCGCCAATGGGACGATTTCAAGGGCGTCGACGTGCGCGGCAAGATGCTCGTCCTGCTCATCAACGACCCCGACATCGAGGGCGGCGAGGGGCAGTTCGGCGGCAAGGCGATGACCTATTATGGCCGCTGGACCTACAAATATGAGGAAGCGGCGCGGCGCGGCGCCGCGGGCGTGATGATCGTCCACGAGACCGGCCCTGCCGCCTATGGCTGGGACACGGTCAAGAACAGCAATGGCAAGACGATGTTCGACATCGTCCGCGCCGATCCCCGCGCCGTCCATCCCGCCATGGAAAGCTGGATCCAGCGCGACACCGCGAAAGCGATCTTCGCCGCCGCCGGGCTCGATTTCGACACCGCCAAGGCCGCCGCCAAGCGCCGCGATTTTCGCCCGCTGGACTTGCGAACAACGATCGATGCCAGCGCGCCGGTCGCCACGGCCGTCATCACTTCGCACAATGTCGCCGGCCTGCTTCCCGGCAAGCGCCGGCCGGGCGAGACGGTCATCTACTCGGCCCATTGGGATCATCTCGGCATCGGCAAGCCCGACGGACGCGGCGACCGCATCTATAACGGCGCGCTCGACAATGGCACCGGGGTCGCCCAGCTGATCGAGCAGGCGCGCCTGTTCGCCAGCGAGCCGCGCACCGATCGCTCGCTGCTCTTTCTCGCCGTCACGGCGGAGGAAAGCGGCCTGCTCGGCTCAGAATATTACGCCACGCACCCGCTCTACCCGCTCGCAACGACGGTGGGCATGCTCAACACCGACGGCGGCAGCATCTACGGCCGCGCGCGCGACTTCTCGATCTCGGGCTCGGCAAAGCTCGGCCTACTCGACGACCTGATCGAGGAAGGCGCGAAAACCGGACGCCGCTACGCGCCCGACCCCCATCCCGAGCGCGGCCACTTCTTCCGCTCGGACCATTTCTCGATGGCCAAGGCCGGCGTTCCGGCGATCTCGTTCGAAGCCGGCGACGACCTGCTGCAAGGCGGCAGCGCCCGCGGCGATGCGCTCAAGGATGACTACACCAAGCGCTTTTACCATCAGCCGGGCGACGAGTGGCAGCCAAGCTGGGACTTCGCCGGCATGGCCGAGGACACCCGCCTGCTCCACGCGCTGGGCCGCCGCCTCGCCAACTCGCGTGAGTGGCCCAACTGGAGCAAGGACAGCGAATTCCGCGCTGCCCGCGACGCCACGGCCGCCCAGCGCCGATGAAGGCGCCATCGCGGGGCGCGCTGCCATTCGCCCTGCTCACGGCCGCGCTGATCGCCGCGATCGCCGTGATGACGATCCTCGCCATCCGCTCGCCTGCGCCCGTGACGGGCGCGTCGAAGAACACGCTTGCCTCGGGCCTGCCGCTGACCCGCGAACAGCAGTCGGTCGACTTCACCCATGCCGATCTGTCGTTCGACATCTTCCCCGACCGCCGCGCCATCGCCGGGCGCTCCGTGCTGACCTTGGTCGTCAAACAGCCGATCGAGCGGATCCAGTTCGACCTTGACCGCGAACTTCCGATCTCCGCGATCGCGCTCGACGGCCAACCACTTGCTTCCGACCGCTGGAGCAACCCCGATGGCCGAGCCACCGTCGAACTCGGCCGCACTGCCCGCACCGGTGAGACGCTGACGCTGGCCATTGCCTATGCCGGCCGCCCGCACGTCGCCAAGAAAGCCCCGTGGGACGGCGGCTTCGTCTGGAGCCAGACCCCCGCCGGTGCCCCGTGGGTCGCTACCGCGGTCGAGGGCGAGGGCTGCGACCTGTTCTGGCCCTGCTTCGACAACAGCCTCGTCGAAATTGGCCAGGTCGACCTCCACGTCACCGTCCCCAAGGGCCTCGTCGCGCCGTCGAACGGCCGCCTCCTCGCCGTTACCACCGCGCGCGACGGCCGCCCGACCTACCACTGGCGCACCGCGCACCCCAATAATTACGCCATCGCGCTCAATGTCGCGCCCTATCGCGAAATCGCCGGCACCTATGCCAGCCGCTTCGGCAATCGCATCCCGCTCCATTACTGGTACCTGCCCGGCGAGGACGCCAAGGCGAAAGCGCTGTTCGCCGAGTTCGCGCCGACGCTCGATTTCTTCGAAGCCACGATCGGCCCCTATCCGTTCGGCGCCGAGAAGGTCGGGGTCGTCGAGACCCCCCACCTCGGGATGGAGCATCAGACGATCAACGCCTACGGCAATGCCTACAAACAGGCGCCCGAGGGCTTCGAC
>JALYIX010000225.1 GCA_030775565.1 Pseudomonadota bacterium
TCGCGCAGCAAGGCGCGGTGCAGCTCCAGCAGTTCGGCGCCGAATTCCTCACGATCAACCTGGTCGGGCGAATCACGCTGCGCGAACTCGGGGTGCTGATGACCGCGATCATGGTCGCGGGCCGCTCGGGCTCGGCCTTCGCGGCGCAGATCGGGACGATGAAGATCACCGAGGAAATCGATGCGATGCGTACCATCGGCGTGTCGCCGGTCGAGGCGCTGGTCGTCCCGCGCATGCTCTCGGCGATCCTGATGATGCCGCTGCTCGCCTTCTTCTCGATGCTCACCGCGATCATCGGCGGCGGCATCTTCTGCTGGTTGAGCCTCAAGATTCCGCCCGCGACCTATGCCGCGCGGATCAGCGAGGTCGTCCCGATGCACGACCTCTACGTCGGGCTGATCAAGGCGCCGGTGTTCGGCTTCATCATCGCGCTTGGCGGCTGTTTCCAGGGAATGCTGGTGTCGGGCAATTCGGAGGAAGTCGGCCGCCGCACGACCAACGCCGTGGTCCAGTCGATCTTCATGGTGATCGTCCTCGACGCCGTCTTCGCGGTGTTCTTCAGCTCGATCGGCTGGCTGTGAGCGAGGCCGAGACGGTCATCCGCGTCGCCGGACTCAAGAACAGCTTCGGCGACCAGGTCGTCCACGACGGGCTCTATTTCGAGGTCCGCCGCGGCGAGATTTTCGGGGTGGTCGGCGGGTCGGGCACGGGCAAGTCGGTGCTGATGCGCTCGATCATCGGGCTCCAGACCCCTGACGCGGGCGAGATCGACGTACTCGGCGAGAACATGATCGACCGCAGCGAGGACGAGGCCAAGAACATCCGCCGCCTCTGGGGAATCCTGTTCCAGAACGGCGCCCTGTTCTCGACGCTGACCGTGGCGGAGAATGTCGAAGTCCCGATCCGCGAATATTTCCCGTTCATCAAGCCGCCGCTGCTCGACGAGATCGCCGGCTACAAGATCGCCATGTCGGGCCTCGACGAGAGCGCGGCGCCCAAATTTCCGTCGGAGTTGTCGGGTGGCATGCGCAAGCGCGCCGGGTTGGCGCGGGCGCTCGCGCTCGACCCTGAGCTGTTGTTCCTCGACGAACCGACGGCGGGGCTCGATCCGATCGGCGCCGCCGCGTTCGACGAGCTTATCAAGAATTTGCAGAAACAGCTCAATTTGACCGTGTTTCTGATCACGCATGATCTCGACACGCTCTACGCGATCTGCGACCGGGTAGCGGTGCTGGCCGATCACAAGGTCATCGCGGTCGGAACGATTCCGGAACTATTGGCTTTGGACCATCCGTGGATCCAGGAATATTTCAACGGGCCGCGCGGTCGCGCCGCCCGGGCGCATGAAGACGCGGCGAATGACGACACGGGGACGAAGCCAGCCATGACGACCGAAAGCCAGCGCTGATGGAAACCCGTTCCAACCACGTCCTTGTCGGGACCATCGTCCTCGCGCTGCTGGCCGGCGTGCTGCTGTTCATGGTGTGGCTCGCCGGCTTGTCGACCAAGACGACCAACTGCTTCGACATCTACTTCAGCCAGGGGGTCGGCGGCATTTCCAAGGGCACCGCGGTCAACTATTCGGGCGTGCCGGTGGGCGAGGTCGAGAAGATCTCGCTCCTTCCCAACCGCCCCGAATTCGTCTGGGTGCGGATCAAGGTCGATGGCGAAGCGCCGATCCTCCAGGGTACCACCGCCCAGATCAAGGGGGTCGGCTTCACCGGCGCGAGCGAGATCAGCCTCGACGGCGCGGTCAAGGGCGGACGCCCGATCGACCAGCCGGGCCCGCAGGGCTGTCCGGTCGTCCCCTCGGCGACCGGCGGGCTCGGCGCACTGCTCAACTCGGCGCCGGAACTGCTCGACCGCATCCAGCGGCTGACCGAGCGGCTGACCGAATTGCTCAGCGACAAGAACCAGAATTCGATCGCCGACATCCTCGAGAATCTCGACAAGACGAGCAGGGTCCTGTCCGACCGCTCACCCGACCTCGCCAAGGCAATCGGCCAGGCGCAGATCGCGGCGCAGAATGCCGGGGTCGCGGCGCAGCGCGTCGGGATCCTCGCCGACAGCACCAACCGCCTCGTCAACGAGCAGGGCAAGCCCGCCGCCGAGGATTTGCGGAAAGCGATCGCCTCGGTCCAGCGCGCCGCCGACAATCTCGACAGCGTCGTCGCCGATGCCAAGCCCGGTCTCAACAATTTCACCAAGTCGACGCTGCCCGAGGCCAACCGCCTGGTCCATGACCTGCGCGACCTTTCGGGCTCCTTGCAGGGCTTCTCCGAGCGGCTCAACCAGGGCGGTATCGGCGGTGCGCTCGGCCCGCCCAAGCTCCCCGATTACAACCCCGGAAAGCGACGCTGATGCGCCCCACCCGCCTCCTGCTGCCCGCCGCACTGGCCCTCGCCCTGACCGCCTGCCTCGGCGGCGGCAAGGTTCCGCCGATCCTCCTGACCCTTGCCCCCGAGGCCGCCGCGCCGGCTGACATGGCGCGCTCCGCCGGCGCCGGCGAGACCGTCACGATCGACGATCCGGTGACCCCCAAGTCGTTAAAATCGGTCCGTATTCCGGCCAATGTCGGCGACACCGCGATCGCCTACATCAAGGATGCGCAGTGGATCGACATGCCCGCGCACCTTCTCCAGCAGCTACTGTCGGAGACGGTCAAGCGGACCACCAACCGCGTCGTTCTCGACCCGCGGCAATCCTCGCTCGACCCGGGGCTGCGCGTCACCGGACTGCTCGATCGCTTCGGCTACGACGCGAGCTTGGGCTCGGTCGTCGTGCGCTATGACGCTGCGCTCGCCGCCACCGCCGGCGCCCGCGTCGAAACCCGCCGCTTCGAGGCGCGCGAGCCCTCCGACGGCACCAAGGCGAGCGTCGGCCCCGCCCTCAACCGCGCCGCCAACAAGGTCGCGACCGACGTCGCGCAGTGGATCGGCAGTCACGGCTGAGCCGCTCGGCGCGTTAGCCTGACTGCTCGACGCTCGCGCGCAATTTCGCGAGCCCTTGTGCCAGGAGGTCGAGCGACTGCAGTTGGGCCGAATGGCGCGCGACCGTCTCGGGGGCCGCGGCCAGATCGTCGCTGACCGTGTCGAGCAACGCTTCCAGGTCGCGAATTTTCACTGACAGCTCTGGCGCCGCGACGGTATCGGCCTCGGGCGGTGACGGGGCAGCCCGCCCCGCCCTGAGCGCACGAACCGCAGCGTCGATCTCGGCCTGCGCGACATTGCCCGGCTTGGCCATCCACAGCGCAACCGGGACCGGATCGGTCAGGCGGAGGCCACAGCGACGTCCGCTCGACCAGGCCACCGTCCCCGCCGCGTGGAGGCTTCCGCGCAGCAGCCGCACGGCCGTTCCCAGCGCTGGCAAGGCCGGGCCCTCGACCAGCGCGCCGTAGTCGGAGAGGTTGCGGACGGTGACCGGCAGGCTTGCGTCATCCGCTTCGAGCACGGCCGCGATGAACAAATTGGTGCGCGGGTCGCGCGGGTCGTCCCGCCCCGCCTGCTGTTCGCCGCCGACCTGCTGCTCGAATGCCACTCGCTCGCCCCTGCCTCTAAGAGCGGGGGTGTAGGCCGGTTCACGCTACGCCGCTTAGCCATATTCTTACCAATATGGATGCATCTCCGCGCGGGCAGGCATACCGGCCCGAAACGAAAAAGGGCCGCCCCGAAGGACGGCCCTTTCGATTATCAGTCGAGAACGGCTTAGCCCAAGAGTTCCTGCTCGAGCTTCTTGGCCATTTCCTCGATATTCTCGGGCGGCCAGCCGGGGATGTCCATGCCGAGGCGCAGACCCATCGACGACAGGACTTCCTTGATCTCGTTGAGCGACTTGCGGCCGAAGTTCGGGGTCCGCAGCATCTCGGCTTCGGTCTTCTGGACGAGATCACCGATGTAGATGATGTTGTCGTTCTTGAGGCAGTTGGCCGAACGCACCGACAGCTCCAACTCGTCGACCTTCTTGAGCAGGTATCGGTTGAGCTGGTTGGTATCGGCCTGCGTTTCGGCAGGCGAAGCGGCGGAGGGCTGACCCATCATCGGGCTCGCCGACGGGCGCATCGCGCCATCCTCGAAGCCGACGAACAGCGCAAGCTGGTCCTGGAGGATGCGCGCGGCATAGCCGACCGCGTCTTCCGGGGTAACCGTGCCGTCGGTCTCGACCGTCAGCGTCAGCTTGTCGTAGTCGAGCTCCTGCCCGACGCGGGTGTTCTCGACCTTGTACGCTACCTGGCGAACGGGCGAGTAGAGCGCGTCGATCGGGATCAGCCCGATCGCGGCGTCGACCGGGCGGTTGGCCGCGGCGGGGACATAGCCCTTCCCGATGTCGGCGGTCAGCTCCATGTTGAGCGTCGCGCCCTGGTCGAGGTGGCAGATGACCAGGTTCGGGTTGGTGATCTCGATGTCGCCGGTGGTCGCAATCTGCGCCGCGGTGACTTCGCCCGGGCCGGTCGCCGACAGCTGGAGTCGCTTGGGGCCTTCGCCTTCCATCTTGAGCGCGAGCTGCTTGATGTTGAGGACGATGTCGGTGACGTCCTCGCGGACCCCGGCAAGGCTCGAGAATTCATGAAGCACGCCCTCGATCTTGATCGAGGTGACGGCGGCGCCCTGGAGCGACGACAGCAGCACGCGGCGCAGGCTGTTGCCGAGCGTCATGCCGAAACCGCGCTCGAGCGGCTCGGCCACGAACACCGCCTTGCGGCGGCTGTCGCCACCGGGCTTGCGCTCGAGGTTGCTCGGCTTCTTGAGTTCCTGCCAGTTTTTTGCGTTGACGGCCATGTTCATCCCTTGGCAGCGGAGCAGCGGCGTCCCGCTTGGCTCCTGTGATGTTCAAACTTCGGTCGACCGGAGCAGCTGCCCCGACCGAAAATCAGACCCGGCGACGTTTCGACGGACGAACGCCGTTGTGCGGAATCGAGGTCACGTCGCGGATCGACGTGATCTGGAACCCGACCGCCTGAAGCGCACGAAGCGCGCTCTCGCGCCCCGAACCGGGTCCCTTGACCTCGACTTCGAGGGTGCGGACGCCATGTTCGGCGGCCTTCTTGCCGGCGTCTTCGGCGGCGACCTGGGCGGCGTAGGGAGTCGACTTGCGGCTCCCTTTGAAGCCCATCGTTCCGGCCGACGACCAGGCAATCGCATTGCCCTGCGCGTCGGTGATGGTGATCATCGTGTTGTTGAAGCTGGCGTTCACATGGGCGACGCCCGACGTGATGTTCTTGCGCTCGCGGCGGCGAAGGCGCTGGGGGGCTTGAGCCATTTTAGCGATATCCTAGAAGAAGCTGACGAACGAGAGGAAGGCGCGGAACCGCGCTTACTTCTTCTTGCCGGCGATCGGCTTGGGCTTGCCCTTGCGAGTGCGCGCATTGGTGTGCGTGCGCTGGCCGCGAACGGGAAGGCCCTTGCGATGGCGCAGCCCGCGATAGCAGGCGAGGTCCATCAACCGCTTGATGTTCATCGCGACCTGGCGGCGAAGGTCACCTTCGACGGTATAGTCGGCGTCGATCGCCTCGCGGATGTGGAGCACTTCCTGGTCGGTCAGGTCCTGGACCCGCCGCGCCGGCTCGATGCCCAGCTTCTTGGTGATTTCCACGGCCTTGGTCCGGCCGATGCCGTGGATATAGGTCAGCGCGATCTCGACGCGCTTGTTGGTCGGGATGTTGACGCCCGCGATACGTGCCATGAACTCAATCTCCTAGCTCCACAGGGCTTGCGTGGCACGCGCGCCCCATCTCAAAGCGATGGCCCCGCCGCGCCGGCTGTTCTACTGGCTGAGAAGCCAACGGAAAAACGGCGCACGCAACAAAGCGCCGCCGGCAACCGGTGAAACGGGATGAGGTGCAAATAGGGTTGCCGTCCGCCCGAGTCAAGCGCCGCGCGGCCGTGCTTTGCATCGCCGGCGCCCCCCCGCTAAGCGGTCGGTCATGCAGCGACTGACCCTTGACGCGCCGGTTCCGGAAGCCCTGCGCGGGGCGATCCTGGCGCTCGGCAATTTCGACGGCTTCCACCTTGGCCACCAGGCGGTGGTCGGGCGGGCAGTGCAGCGCGGCGCGCACGAACGGCGCCCGGTCATCGTCGCCACCTTCGACCCGCATCCGGTGCGCTATTTCCGGCCCGACACGCCGCCCTTCCGGCTGACCAGCCTCGACCAGCGCGAGCGGTTGTTCGCGCAGGCCGGGGCCGACGCGATGGTCGTCTTCGGGTTCGACGCGGCCATGGCGGCGACCAGCGCCGAGGACTTCATCGGCGAGCTGCTTGCCAGCCGGATCGGCGCGGCGGGGGTCGTCACCGGGACCGATTTCACCTTTGGCGCGAAGCGCGGCGGCGATGCGGCGATGCTCGCTCGGCTTGGGGCGACCCACGGCATTGTCGCCGAAACCGTCGCGCCGATCGCCCTCGACGGGGTGGCCGTATCGTCAAGCCGGGTCCGCGAGGCGCTCGTTGCCGGCGATCCGGCGACCGCCACCCGCCTGCTCACCCGCCCGTTCGCGATCCAGGGCGTGGTCGACCATGGCGACAAGCGCGGCCGTGACCTCGGCTATCCGACCGCCAATGTCGCGCTCGGCCCCTATCTGCGGCCCGCCTATGGCATTTATGCCGTGCGCGTGCGGCTCGACGACGGCAGCGAGCATGACGGGGTCGCCAACCTCGGCATCCGCCCCAGCTTCGACCCGCCGGTCGAACTGCTCGAAACCTATTTGTTCGACTTTGCGGGAGACCTTTACGAGCGGACGATCGAGGTCGCGCTCCACGCCTTCATTCGGCCCGAAGCAAGGTTCACCGACATGGCTGAGCTGGTCCGCCAGATGGACCAAGATTCGCGCGATGCGCGGGCGTTGCTCAACGCGCCAGCATAGCCGGTAGCGCTCGCCGCACGAGGTGCGGCCAGCGCGAAACGCCTAAATGACGCCGTCGGCATGAAGCGCGACGAGCGCCTCCTCGGTGAGGCCGAGCGCGCTTGCCAGCACCGCGTCGGTATCCGCGCCAAGAAGCGGCGGCGCGTTGCGATAGGTCACCGGGGTGCCCGAAAAACGCAGCGGGCTCGCCACCGTCGGCGCGACCCCGGCGAGCGGGTGCTCGATCTCGCGCCGAAGCCCGCGCGCCATCACCTGCGGGTCGGCGAAAACATCGGCGATGTCGTTGACCGGGCCGCACGGCACGTTGACCGCCTCAAGCGCGACCACCCACTGCGCAGTCGATCGAGTGACGGTGCGCTCGGCGATGACGGCAAGCAACGCCGCGCGGTGCGCCACCCGCGCGGCATTGTTGGCATAACGCGGATCGTCGGCCAGTTCGGGCCGGCCAAGTTCGGTGATGAAGCGCCGGAACTGCTCGTCGTTGCCGACCGCGACGATCATCGTTCCGTCGCTGGTCGGGAAGTCCTGGTACGGTACGATATTGGGGTGGGCATTGCCCATCGCCTGGGGCGCGCTGCCGCTGACGAGATAATTCATGCCCTGGTTGGCAAGGCACGCCACCTCGACGTCGAGCAGGGCAAGGTCGATGTGCTGGCCCTCCCCGGTCTGCTCGCGACTGGCAAGCGCGCCGAGGATCCCGCTACTTGCATAAAGGCCGGTGAGCAGGTCGATGACGGCCACCCCGACCTTTTGCGGCCCCGCCCCCGGCTCGCCCGCGCGGCGTCCGGTGACGCTCATGTACCCACCCATCGCCTGCAGCAGCACGTCATAGCCGGGCCGCATCGCATAGGGACCGGTCTGGCCGAAACCGGTGATCGAACAATAGATCAGGCGCGGATTGAGGGCGGCGAGGCTGGCGTAATCAAGACCATATTTGGCAAGCCCGCCGACCTTGAAATTCTCAATCAGGATATCGGCCTGGGCGACCAGGCCGCGGACCAGGCGCTGCCCTTCGGGCTTGGCGATGTCGATCGTCAGCGACTGCTTGTTGCGGTTGGTCGACAGATAATAAGCGGACTCGCTCGTGGCGTTGCCGTCGGCGTCGGCGAGATAGGGCGGACCCCAGCTGCGCGTGTCGTCACCGCCCCGCGGATGCTCGATCTTCCACACCGTCGCGCCCATGTCGGCCAGGATCTGGGATGCCCAGGGACCGGCAAGGACGCGCGACAGGTCGACGACTTTGAGATGTGACAGGGCGCCCACGGGTCAGTCTCGCTTGATGAATGAAACCAGGCGCGATCCCATAGGTCCCCTGCCGACCGAACGAAACCTCCGCGGCCGACGACCGCTCGTCAGGGTACCGCCGTCTCTTTGGCGACCGCCTCGAGCAGCGCCGCCGCCGCAGGCGCGCTCGACGCCGGGTTCTGCCCGGTGACGAGCAGGCCGTCGGTGACGACATAGGGCGCGAAATCGGGACCCTTCGAATAGGTCGCCCCTTTCGCCTTGAGCATTTCCTCGAGGAGGAAGGGAACGACCTCGGTCAGTCCGACCGCCTGCTCCTCGCCGTTGGTAAAGCCGGTGACACGCCGGCCGCGGACCAGCGGCGCACCCTCGGGGGTGGTGACGTTCTTGAGCACCCCCGGCGCGTGGCAGACCAGCGCGACCGGGCGGCCCGCGACCAGGGTCGCTTCGATCAGCGCCTTCGAATCGGCGTCTTCCGCCAAGTCCCACAAGGGTCCGTGCCCGCCCGGGTAGAAGACGGCGTCGAAGTCGTCGGGGTCGATGTCGGACAGGATCTCGGTCGCGGCGAGCAGGGCCTGTGCCTCACTGTCGCTCTTGAACCGGCGGGTGGCGTCGGTCTGCGCGTCGGGCGCGTCGCTCTTGGGGTCGAGCGGAGGCTGGCCGCCGCGCGGGCTGGCCAGCGTGATATCGTGCCCGGCGTCCTTGAGCAGATAATAAGGGGCGGCAAACTCCTCGAGCCAGAAGCCGGTCTTTTCGCCGGTATCGCCAAGCTCGGCGTGGCTGGTGAGGACCATCAAAATATCCATCGGGAATCTCCGGTTGCGGCGGGGTGGACGACGAAGGGATGCACGAGACCGGCCAGGCGACGGGAACGGGACTGGCCGGACGGAAAGCGCTACCCCATATCGCTTGTCCCCCCTCCGGAGTTCCCTGCATGCCGCAACACCGTGCGCCGCTCGGCGATTTTTTCGTTAACCGCATGGGCTATGGCGCGATGCAACTCGCCGGCCCCCACGTGTTCGGCCCGCCCCGCGACCGCGCCGCTGCGATCGCGGTGCTGCGCGCGGCGGTGGCGAGCGGGGTCAACCACATCGACACGAGCGATTATTACGGGCCGTTCGTCGTCAACGAGATCATCCGCGAGGCGCTCGAGCCCTATCCCGACGACCTCGTCCTTGTCACCAAGGTCGGTGCGTTGCGGGGCGAGGACGCGTCGTGGAACCCGGCCTTTTCGAAGAAGCAGCTGACCAAGGCGATCCATGACAACCTCCGCCGCCTTGGCCGCGAGGCAATCGACGTGGTCAATCTGCGCAGCATGTTCAGCCCGCACGGGCCGGCCGAAGGCTCGCTCGACGAGCCGCTGGCGGTGCTTGCGGACTTGCAGCGGGACGGCGTGATCCGCCACATCGGCCTGAGCAACGTCACCGTCAAACAGGTCGCGGACGGACGCCGGATCACCGAGATCGTCTGCGTCCAGAATGAGTATAACCTCGTCCACCGCGGCGACGATGCGCTGATCGACGCGCTTGCCGCCGACGGCATTGCCTATGTGCCCTTCTTCCCGCTCGGCGGCTTCTCGCCGATCCAGTCCGATGCCCTGTCGATGGTCGCGGCGGACCTTGGGGCGACCCCGATGCAGGTCGCGCTGGCCTGGCTGCTGCAACGATCGCCCAACATCCTGCTGATCCCGGGGACGTCGTCGCTCGCGCACCTTCGCGAAAATCTGGCGGCGGCCGATCTGACGCTCGACCAGCCCGCGCTCGACCGGCTCGACGGAATCGCGACCTAAGACGCGAAACCGGGGTCGAGGCGGTAGGCCTTGCGCTTCAGCGCCGGCCAGGCGAGCAGGTTGGCGCCGAGCGGGATGGTCGCGCGGCCCTGCTCGGCGGCGATCTCGGGGGTGCCCTGCGGCGGGTTGCTGAGATCGTCGCCGGCCGACAGCGCATAGATTTGCGCTTCGCACGCGCGCTCGAGGAAATACATCCGCACGAACGCCTCGCCGACGGTCTTGCCGACGGTCAGCGTGCCATGGTTGCGAAGCAGCATCGAGGTCTTGGTGCCAAGGTCGGCGACCAGCCGCTCGCGCTCGTCGAGGTCGGTCGCGACGCCTTCATAATCGTGGAAGGCAAGGTCGCCGCGCGCCAGCATCGCGGTCTGGGTCAGCGGCAGCAGCCCCTCGCCATGCGCCGACACCGCCTGCCCGAACGGGGTGTGGAGATGCATCACGGCATGGGCATCGTCGCGCGCCATGTGGATCGCCGAGTGGATGGTGAAACCGGCGGGGTTGGTGAGAAACGGAGTCGGGTCGACCGGCTTGCCCTCGACGTCGATCTTGATCAGCGACGAGGCGGTCACTTCCTCGAACATGAGGTTGTAGGGGTTCATCAGGAAATGATGCTCGGGTCCCGGAATGCGCGCCGACAAGTGGGTGAAGATGAGGTCGTCCCAGCCGTAATGCGCGACCATCCGATAGGCGGCGGCGAGGTCGACGCGGATCGCCCATTCCTCGGG
This sequence comes from Pseudomonadota bacterium, assembly GCA_030775565.1. Taxonomy (GTDB): domain Bacteria; phylum Pseudomonadota; class Alphaproteobacteria; order Sphingomonadales; family Sphingomonadaceae; genus Sphingomicrobium. The sequence goes on from JALYIX010000225.1 coordinate 10,607, forward strand.
GCTGCACTTGCCCTCGAGGCTGGGGATGTCGACGCTGTCGAGCGCGCGCGCGCTGTCGTTGCCGCGGGCCATGGTGGCGACTCGGTTCATTGGGGCTGCTCCTGACGGTCGGGATGGGCGGCGGCGAAGGCCGGGTGGGCGCGGGCCGCTTGATCGACCCGGACGAGGGTCGGATAGGCATCGAGCGGACAGTCGAGGCGGCGGGCGTTGGCGATTTGCGGAATGAGGCAGATGTCGGCGAGGCTGACCGCGTCGCCGGCGAGCCACTGGCCGGCAGTCGGCGCGGCCATCGCCTCGAGCGCCGCAAGCCCTTCGGCGACCCAGTGACGATACCACGCGTCGCTTTCGTCCTGCGAATGCGCCATCGGCCCGCGCAGGAAGCGCAGCACCCTGAGGTTGTTGAGCGGGTGGATGTCGCAGGCGATGACCAGCGCCATGGCGAGGACATGGCTGCGCGCCGCGGCATCATGCGGGACGAACGGCGGCTGCTTGTGCGTGGCGTCGAGGTAATCGAGGATGGCGAGGCTCTGGGTCAGGCGATGCCCGTCGATATCGAGCATCGGGACGAAGCCTTGCGGATTGTCGCTGCGGTAGGGTTCGCCCCGCTGCTGCCCGGCAGCCAGATTGACCGTCTGCGAGCGATAGCGGACGCCCTTGAGGTTAAGCCCGATGCGGACGCGGTAGCTCGCCGAGCTGCGGTAATAATCGTGGAGGACGGGATCGCTCATGCGGCCGAGTCTGCGCGCTCGCCCCCCGCTTCGTCAACGCCGAGGAACGGCGCCACTACCTCGGCGGGGACCCGGATCGGGCGACCTGACGCCTTGTCGATGATCGCCCACTGGGTGCGCGCGCGGACGCGCAGCTTGCCGTCCGCGCCGGTGAATTCCATGTGGCGGTCGAACCGCGCGCCGCGGGGCGCATCGCCGACCCAGGTGCGCGCGGTGATCGTCTCGCCGGGCAGGACGGCGCGCAGATAGTCGATCTCGTGGCGCACGACGACCCACACATAGGCCTCGTGGTGCGCCGGGTCGGCAAGGCTGTGCCAGTGCGCGACGGCGACGTCCTGGATCCACGCGACCCACACCGCATTGTTGACATGGCCGAGCTCGTCGATGTCGGCTTCGCTCGCCGTGATCTGCCGGGCAAAGATCGGGCGGGTCATTCCTCGCCCATCTGCGCCAGCACGAACGCATAGGCTTCGGCCTGCTCGCGGATCGAATCCCAGCGGCCGGACTTGCCGCCGTGGCCCGCGCCCATGTTGATCTTGAGGAGCAACAGCTTGCCGTCGGTCTTGGTCGCGCGCAGCTTCGCGGCCCATTTGGCGGGCTCCCAATAGGTCACGCGCGGGTCGTTGAGACCGCCGGTGATGAGCATCGGTGGGTAGCGCTTGGCCTCGACATTGTCGTAGGGGCTGTAGCTGCGGATGAGGTCGAAGGCGGCCTTGTCCTCGATTGGATTGCCCCATTCGGGCCACTCGCCCGGGGTCAGCGGCAGGTCGCCGTCGAGCATCGTGTTGAGCACGTCGACGAACGGCACGTCGGCGACGACCGCGCCCCACAGCTCGGGGGCCTGGTTGACGACCGCGCCCATCAGCTCGCCGCCAGCCGATCCGCCCTGCGCGGCGATGCGGCCTTCCTTCGCGTAGCCGAGCTCGACCAATCCCCGCGCCACATCGACGAAATCGTTGAAGGTGTTGGTGCGCTGCTTGAGCTTGCCGTCGAGGTACCAGCCGTGGCCCATGTCGTCGCCGCCGCGAATATGGGCGATGGCGTAGGCGAAGCCGCGGTCGACGAGGCTGAGGCGGGTCGGCGAGAAGCCCGGCGGGATCGCCATGCCGTAGGCGCCATAGCCATAGACGAACAGGCGGCCCGACCCGTCCAATTTGCTGTCGGCGCGGCGGACGATCGAGACGGGCACTTTCGCCCCGTCGCGGGCGGTGATCAGGCGGCGGTCGATGACGTAGTCGGCAGGGTCATGGCCCGAGGGGATCTCGAGGACCCGCAGCGTCTCGAGGCGCTGCTCGGCGGGGTGATAGTCGAACACCGTCGGCGGCGTGACCATCGACGAATAGCTCAGGCGATAGGCGGCGGGGGCGAAGTCGGCGTTGCCGGCGAAATCGGCCGAGTAGGCGGCTTCGGTGAAGGGCAGCGGGGTTTCGGCGCCGTCATAGGTGCGCAACACCAGCTGATCGAGCCCGTCGACCCGCGTCGTCAGCGCGAGATGATCGCGAAAGCTGGTTGCCCCGCGCAGGTAGGTGCGGTCCGAGCCGGGAATCTCCTCGCGCCACTCGCCGGGCGTGTCGAGCGCGGCGGAGACGAGGCGGAAATTGATGTGCGCATCGTTGGTCACGATCCACAGCCGGCCATGCGCCGAATCGGGGTTATACTCGACGTTCGCGCGGCGCTCCGCGATCAGCGTCGGGGTGGCGGCCGGGTCGGACGCGGGCACGAAGCGGACTTCGCTTGTCGTGTTATCGCCGGTCGCGATGAAGATCAGGCGGTCGTCGTGCGACTTGCCGAGGCCGACCTGGAAGCCCTTGTCCTGGGTTTCCTCGTAAAGCGTGACGGCGCTGGCGGGATCGTCGCCGAGCCGGTGGTATTTCGCCTTGTCGCTGCGCCAATGCTCGTTCACTTCGGTGAAGGCGATGCCCTTGCTGTCGGCGGCCCACACCGGCGCGCCCATCGCCACAGCACTGACGGTTTCAAGGTCGGTGCCCGAGGCGACGTCGCGGATCCGCAGCTTGAACCGCTCCGAGCCATCGTCGTCGACCAGCGTCGCGAGCAGCTTGTAATCGGGCGAGGTGACGATCGCGCCCAGGCGGAAATACTCGAGCCCCTTGGCAGCCGCGACCTCGTCGAAGATCAATTCCTCCGCGCCGGTCGCGCGCAGGCGGCGGTACCAGCGGCGATATTGGTCGCCGGGCGAAAATGCCCACCAATAGTCGTACGGCCCGTCGGGCGCGGGCACGCTCGACAAATCCTCCTTGATGCGGCCCTTCATGTCTTCGAACAGCGTGTCGACGAGCCCCTTGTGCGGCGCCATCGCCGCGTCGAAATACTCGTTTTCGGCCTTGAGATAGGACAGCACGTCGTCGTCGGTGACGGTGGGATAGCCGGCATCGCGCAGCCACGCCCAGTCGTCGGAGATGGTCACGCCATGGTGCGTCGTCTGATGCGGGCGGCGGTCGGCGACGGGGGGTGGGGGCAAGGTCATCGGGCTTCCTGAAACGGGCATGAGGCTCTATCGTCGCGCCTTCTAGCGTTTGAGGAAGAGATTGCCATGTCGTCCTATGCCGACCGCCTTGCCGCACTCCGCGCCCAGCTCGCCGAGGACCGCCTGGACGGATTCGTCGTGCCGCTGACCGACGAGCATATGAGCGAATATGTCGGCAGCTATGCGCAGCGGCTGGCGTGGCTGACCGGGTTCAAGGGCTCGGCCGGATCGGCGGTGGTGTTGCCGCAGGAAGCGGCGATCTTCACCGACGGACGCTATACGCTTCAGGTGCGCAGCCAGGTGTCGGGCGACGACTGGAGCTATCAGTCGGTGCCCGAGACGAGCATCGCCGCGTGGCTTAACGACCATGCGCCGCAGGGCGGCCGCATCGGCTATGACCCGTGGCTCCATTCGCGCGACTGGGTGGGCCAGGCGGGCGAGGCGCTGAAGGCGCGCGGGGCCGAACTTGTGGCGGTCGCGCGCAACCCGATCGACGTCGTCTGGCAGGACCGGCCCGAGGCTTCGCGCGCGCGGCTGGTCGTCCAGCCCGACGCGCTGGCGGGCAAGTCGTCGGCGCAGAAGCGGACCGACATCGCCGACTGGCTGGGCAAGATCGGCGCCGACTCGGCGGTGCTTGCGGCGCTCGATTCGATCGCCTGGACCTTCAACGTGCGCGGCGCCGACGTCAGCCACACCCCGGTCGCGCTGGCCTATGCGCTGGTCAATGCCGACGGCACGGCGGACCTGTTCGTGGCGAGCGAAAAGGTCGGGCCCGACGTCGCCCAGCACCTCGGCAACGGGGTGCGCCTCCACGAGCGGGCCGATTTCGAGGCGGCGCTGACGGCGCTCGACGGCAAGACCGTCGCAGTCGACCCCGAACGCTCGGTCGCGGCGATCTTCGAAGCACTGGACAAGGGCGGCGCGACGATCGTCAGCCACCGCGACCCGACCGTCCTCCCCCGCGCGATCAAGAATTCGGTCGAGATCGCCGGGCACCAGGCGGCGCAGGCGCGCGACGGCGCGGCGATCGCACGCTTCCTCAAATGGGTCGGAGAGGAAGCACCGAAGGGCGGGCTCGACGAATTGAAGGCCTCCGACCGGCTCGAAACCTTTCGCAAGGACAGCGGCGAGTTGAAGGACCTGTCGTTCGATTCGATTTCCGGCTCGGGGCCGAACGGGGCGATCGTCCATTACAAGGCCTCGCCCGAGACCAACCGCCCGCTCGAACAGAACTCGCTCTACCTCATCGATTCGGGTGGGCAGTACGCCGACGGGACCACCGATATCACCCGCACGCTGGCGATCGGCGAGCCGACGGCGGAGATGCGCGACCGCTTCACCCGCGTCCTGCGCGGCCATATCGCGCTGGCGACGGCGGTTTTTCCCAAGGGCGTGCGCGGGTCGCAGCTCGACAGTTTCGCGCGGCGCCCACTGTGGGAAGCGGGGCTCGACTATGCCCATGGCACCGGTCACGGCGTCGGGAGCTTCCTGTCGGTCCATGAAGGGCCGCAGCGCATCTCGCCCGCCGGATCGAGCCAGGCGGGGGGCGACGAGCCGCTGCAGGCGGGCATGATCCTCTCCAACGAACCCGGCTACTACAAGGCCGGCGCCTACGGCATCCGCATCGAGAATCTCGTCCTCGTCGTCGAGCGGCCGGTCGCGGGAGCCGACAAGGAGACATTGGGTTTCGAGACCCTCACCTTCGCTCCGATCGAGCGTCGCCTGATCGTCAAGGAAATGCTGTCGCCCCAAGAACTGGTCTGGCTCGACACCTATCATGCACAGGTGGTCGAGACGATTGGCCCGCAGCTTCAGGCCGATGAGCGGGCGTGGCTCGAGGCGGCCTGCGCGCCGCTCTGATCCCCCTCGGTCGCAGAATCGGTCGCAGGGTCGCCCGCCGGCTCAACCGCGCGCGCCTGCGCCTTGCGGCGATGCAGATTGTCGCGCAGCGCCGCGGCCAGCCGATCTTGCTTGCTCTTCGCGTCCATTGCTTGAACCTAGGGGACCACAGGCGGCCCGCGCAAGCTTGACGCCCCGGCCACCGCCCGCCATAGGCCCCCCGTCTCCCCGCCCGTCACAGGCGCCGACAGTGCTGCCGTAGCTCAGTGGTAGAGCGCATCCTTGGTAAGGCTGAGGTCGTGAGTTCAATCCTCACCGGCAGCACCATTTCTTTTCAATGGGTTAAGCCTTTCCCGCGCGCAGGGTTGAAGCCGGGTTTCTTGACGGATAAGGACCGGATAACGACGAGGCGGTAATTGGGATGTTGTGACCCCCTGCCTGCGACATGGCCCGGACGGGCACCGTGACAAAAGCGACAATAGGGACAAAACCCCGGCGGGTCGGTCCCGTCACCGCCGGGAAAGTTGCGAAAGTTGCGAAAGTAGGCTCGCGCCGCCACTACCGGCATCGGCCGGTTACGGGTCTCTCTTCGAGAGTAGCGGATCGGAAACGGTCCACCGCCCCTCCTCGATTCGCTCCAGGCGAGTGTCACAACCTTCGCAGAGAGCCACCCAGCCGCCTTTCCTGCCCCGGAGTATCGAGACAAGCGACGGGCGATGAGCGCCGAATAGGCAGCGAAGGCTCATGTCACTGAGATAGCGGCGAGAATGGTCGGGACAATAGGGACGTAGGGACGTTAGCCGCCGGCGTGGCGCTCCCTTCAGCGTAGTTGGCTGTCCTTGCTGCCGCGCCGGTTTATCCCCGAATGCACGACCCGGCTGTCGCGAATCGACTGGCAGGCTACGCAAGTGCGTGTCCCAGGCAACGCCGCACGGCGCTTTGCTGGAATGGCCTCGCCGCAATCATCGCAGTCGTTGGCCCCCTCGCCAGACTGAAGCCGGGCACGCGCGGCCTCGACTGCGTCTTTGACGGTGTCATCGATCTGGTCCTGCACCGCGCCGTCCCGGGTCCATCCGCCAGCCATGGAATATCTCCTCGTCTCGGGAACGCCGATCGATGGATCCCGTTCCTCCCCCATGCCGAAGCTGAGGGCGCGAGCGGCGCTAGGGGCCGAGCGGAAATGCAGGACAATAGGCACGATAGCGTCCTTGGATTTAACGCCCTTCGGGTGCAGACTTGCGGCGTGGCAGCGAGTTGCGAGCGAACATGGTCGAAGATTCGAAGAGCGTAGAGTTCAAGCGCGCGATAGCCGAGGCGGATCGCCTACGGGCGAAGCTCAAGATCGCCCGGGATGGACACACGAGGGACGGCGAAAAGCTTGCCCGCTTAGAGCGCACTATCGCGGTGCTTGACCGCGAAATAGCCGAAACGGCGAGAGTTATTGGTTATGATTTGGGGAAACGCGGCTAGGTGAGGACTCGATCATGCCCACTTAGCCGTTAGATTAACATCGATGTCGCTGTTGCTCGATTCGTACCGCAAGAACGCCGCGGCGGCTCGCCTTGAGGCGGAGCGCTCTAACCTCCCTAATGTTCGGGCCCGTGCAATCGAGGTTGCTGCCCGCTGGACTGCGATGGCGCAGGAACTCGAATGGGTCGAGGAGCAGAGGGAGATCAGGCTCGGTGCGGTGACTCACCGCGTTGGCGCGGACCATGGCTGAGGAGCGGCAACCTGAGTGCGCTTTACCCAGTCTCTAGGCCCGCGACGCTTTAGAGGAGCATTGCAGATAACGCAGCGGCTTTGCCAGCAGCCGGACACCTGAATCGCAAGCTTTTGCGACCGGCGATGCCCGAAGGCAGTGCAAAGG
>JALYIX010000226.1 GCA_030775565.1 Pseudomonadota bacterium
GCAGCGCGTTGGCGTCGACACCGCCGGTCAGCACCTTGCCCGATGACGGAACGACGGTGTTGTAGGCACGGCCGAGACGCGTGATCGAATCGAGCAGGATGACGACATCCTTCTTGTGCTCGACGAGGCGCTTGGCCTTTTCGATGACCATTTCGGCGACCTGGACGTGGCGGCTGGCGGGCTCGTCAAAGGTCGAGGAAATGACCTCGCCGTTGACCGAGCGCTGCATGTCGGTGACTTCTTCGGGGCGCTCGTCGATCAGGAGGACGATCAGGAACACCTCGGGGTGGTTGTCGGTGATCGCTTTCGCAATGTTCTGCAGCAGCACGGTCTTGCCGGTGCGCGGCGGCGCGACGATCAGCGCGCGCTGGCCCTTGCCCTGCGGCGAGACGATGTCGATCACGCGCGCCGACTTGTCCTTGACGGTGGGGTCGAGCGTGTCGAGGCGAAGCTTCGAATTGGGATAAAGCGGGGTCAGATTGTCGAAATTGACGCGGTGGCGGACCGCGTCGGGTTCGTCGAAATTGATCTGGGTGATGCGGGTCAGCGCGAAGTAGCGCTCGCCGTCCTTGGGGCCGCGGATCTCGCCCTCGATCGTGTCGCCAGTGCGAAGCCCGAAGCGGCGGACGAGCTGGGGAACGACGTAAATGTCGTCGGGGCCGGCGAGATAGTTCGCTTCCGGGCTGCGGAGGAAGCCGAAGCCGTCGTTGAGGACTTCGATCGTCCCCATGCCCATGATTTCAGCGCCAGATTCCGCACGAACCTTGAGGATCGAGAACATCAAATCCTGCTTGCGCAGCGTGGAAGCGGCTTCGATGCCCATCTCCTCGGCCATGGCGACGAGTTCGGCGGGGGTTTTCTTCTTGAGGTCTTTGAGATGCATGTGCGGGCTCGATCGGTCGAAGCTTGGGGAAAATTCGTCGCGCGACAGGACGCCGCTCGGAAGAGGGGTGCGCACCGGACGAAGTGGAGAAACAGGCCGGCGCGGCCGTCTGGCGACGGGCGTTAGGTCTCGGACCTGCTCAAGTCAATATAGGGCGCGAGGCGCTCCTTAAAAGGGTTTGACGATCACCAGCACGACGATCAGCGCGGTCGCGATGCCGGGGACTTCGTTGAGGAAGCGCAGCGTGCCGTTCTTGAGCGGTCGCTGGCCGTCGGCGAGCTTCTTGCCATAAGCGCCGAGCCAGCCCTGGTAGCCGGTGAGCAGCACGACGAGGAGCAGCTTGGCGTCGAACCAGTGCTGGCCGAAGGCGCCGATATTAAAGGCGAGGAGCAGGCCGAGCAGCCAGACGATGACCATGGCGGGCGTCAGGATGATCGAGCGGACGCGCGCCTCGCGCTCGATCCAGGCACGGTCCTCGAGCGAGCCGGGCTGGCTCGCATGGTGGTAGACGTAGAAGCGCGGGAGGAGGAACAGGCCGGCCATCCAGAAGATGACGAAGGTCACATGGGCGGCTTTCACCCACGGGTAGGCGGCGCCGAGGAAGCCGATCCAGTTGCTCATCGCGTTGCCTTTACGTGTCCGACCAGCTGGTCGACATGGTCGATGGGGGTGTCCTGCTGGATGCCGTGGCCGAGGTTGAAAATGTGCGGTCGGGTCGGGAAGGCCGAGCGGATGCGCTCGACCGCGGCGCGCAGGGTCTCGCCACCGGCGATGAGCGCGAGCGGGTCGAGGTTGCCCTGGACCGGGAGGCCCGGGGGAAGTTCGGCATCGGCCCAGGCCGGGTCGACCGTCTCGTCGAGACCGATCGCGTCGACCCCGGTCAGCCGGGCGTAGGCGCCGAGCTTGCCCCCCGCGCCCTTGGGGAAGCCGATGACCGGGGTATCGGGGTGACGCGCCTTGAGCGCACTGACCAGCCGCGCCGTGGGCGCGATCACCCAGCGCTCGAACTCGGCCGGGGCGAGCGACCCCGACCAGCTGTCGAATAATTGCACCGCATCGACCCCGGCGTCGATCTGGCCCGAGAGGTAGGTCAGGGTGACCTCCTCGATCCGCTCAATGATCGCCTGGAAGCGCACCGGGTCGAGATAGGCGAGGCGGCGGGCCTCGGACTGCTCGCGGCTGCCTTGGCCCGCGACCATGTAGGTCGCGACGGTCCACGGCGATCCGGCAAAGCCCAGAAATGTCGTCTGAGGCGACAAGTCGGCCTTCACCCGCCTGACGGTCGCGTAAATCGGCTCGAGGCGCTCCATGGCCGGCTGGAGGCCCTCCAGCGCGGCATTTGCCAGCGGTGGCGAAAGCCGCGGTCCCTCGCCGGCGACGAATTCGAGATGCTGGCCGATCGCATGCGGGACGATCAGGATGTCGGAAAACAGGATCGCGCCGTCGAAGGCGAAGCGGCGGAGCGGCTGGAGCGTGACTTCGGCAGCGGCCTCGGGGTCGTAGGCGAGGCCGAGGAAGCCGTCCTTGGTCGCCCTCAGCGCCCGATATTCGGGCAGGTAGCGGCCGGCCTGGCGCATCATCCATAGTGGCGGCGGGTCGCGCCGCTCGCCACGCAGCACGGCAAGCAGCGGCTTGTCGGCGGTCGAGGTATTCGGATCGGGGACGGAAAGGCTCGGCGAGGACGCCACTATACTTCCTATTCTCTTAGATTCTTAAAGATAGAAATGAAGTAGATGATGGTCGGTTGGTCGCGGGGTTTAGGGGCGCGTCCCGGATTTGCCAACAGCGTCGGGCGAGCGGCGCGCAGAGGGGTGATGCGCGAGTCGCTCATACTCCTCCCCATGATTCACAGCGTAGTGCCCGGGCAGTACGGGCTGTGGATCGCTGTGGGCAAAGCGCACGAGCGGATCGGGGCGAAACCGCGCCGATTGACCGTCCCCGCCTTCGCGCTACGGAACATCATGAGTTTCTCCACAGGCCTGTCCCGATGAGCGGCGCCCCAACCATCCTCGCCTCGGGGAGCGCGATCCGCGCCACGCTGCTCGAAGGGGTCGGGCTGGCATTCACGGTCGAACTGCCGGCGGTCGACGAGGAGGTCCTGAAGGGCGCCTTCGCCGGGACGACCGAGGCGATGGCGGCGATGCTGGCCGAGGCCAAGGCGCTCGACGTGTCGGCAACGTCCCGCGATGCGCTGGTCATTGGCAGCGATTCGATTGCCGAATGCCGCGGCCGGCGGTTCGACAAGCCGCGCGACCGCGACGAGGCGGCCGAGCATTTGCGATTCTTCTCGGGCAAGGCGCTGTCGCTGGTCAGCGCGGTGGCGGTGGCGCGCGACGGGGCGGTCGAATGGAGCCATGTCGAGCGCGGGCGGCTGTGGGTGCGGCGCTTGTCCGATGCGTTCATCACCGCCTACCTCGATGCCGAATGGCCCGACGTGGGCTACTGCGTTGGCGTGTTTCGCATGGAAGGGCGCGGGGCGACCTTGTTCGAGCGGGTCGAGGGGAGTCATTTCACGATCCTCGGCCTGCCGTTGCTGCCGCTGCTGGAGGCCCTTCGCGAGCGGGGGGCGATGGCGTCATGACGTCACCCTATGCCGAGGTCATCGGCGACCCGATCGCGCAATCGAAATCCCCCGCGATCCACAATTTCTGGCTTGGGAAGCTTGGCGCCGATGGCGCGTACCGGGCTCAGCGCCTCACCGTGGACGACCTGCCCGGCTATCTCGCTGCCCGCCGCGCCGACCCGGCCTGGCGCGGCTGCAACGTCACCATGCCGCTCAAGCAGGGGATCGCGCCGCTGGTCGATGCGATCGACGCCTTCGCCGCCCGCGCTGGCGCCATCAATACCGTGGTGCGCGACGGCCAAGGCTTGCGCGGCGGGAATAGCGACGGCGCCGGGTTTCTCGAGCCGCTCGGCGAAATCGAGCGCGGTACTGCCTGGCTGATCGGCACCGGCGGTGCAGCGCGGGGAATCGCGCTTGCGCTCGGCGATGCGGGGTTCGCGGTAACGATCTTCGGGCGATCACTGGAGCGCGCACACGAACTGGCTCGGCTGGTCGGTGGACGGGCTCGCACCCTCGCCGAGCTCGAACCGGCCGGCGCGCCCGTGCTGCTCGTCAACGCGACCTCGCTCGGCATGACGGGCCAGCAGCCGCTTGCTCTGTCGCTCGACGGCTGGCCGACCTCGACGGTCGTTTACGATATCGTCACCTCGCCGCTGGAAACTCCGCTGCTTGCGGAAGCGAGGGCACGGGGGATGCGGAGCTTCGACGGACTGCAGATGCTGGTCGGCCAGGCGGCGGTGGCGTTCGAGCGCTTTTTCGGCCAGCCCGCCCCGCGCCAGCATGATCCAGAGCTGCGGGCGTTGCTCACCGCATGACCCTCAAGCTCGCCCTCACCGGATCGATCGGCATGGGCAAGTCGACCGTCGCGGCAATGTTCGTCGCGGCGGGCATCCCGCTGTTCGACGCCGATGCCGAGGTGCGGCGGCTACAGTCGCGCGGAGGGCCGCTGGTCGAGGCGATCGGCGCGCGTTTCCCGGGAACGGTGGTCAACGGGATGGTCGATCGCGACCTGCTCGGCGCGCGCGTGCTCGGCAATCGCGACGAGCTCGCCGCGCTCGAGGTGCTCGTCCACCCCGCGGTCCATGCCGCACGCGCGCGCTTCATCGACGAGCATCGCGATTCGCCGGCGCTGCTGTTCGATATTCCGCTGTTGTTCGAGACGGGCGGCGGTGCGGGGTTCGACAAGGTCATCGTGGTGTCCGCCCCGCCCGACGTCCAACGCGAGCGGGTCATGGCCAGGCCCGCAATGACCCCCGAGAAATTCGCCGGGATCCTCGCCCGCCAGACCCCCGACGCGGAGAAGCGTGCGGCCGCCGACTTCGTGATCGAGACCGGGACCAGCCTTGCCGAAACAAAGGCCGAAGTGACGCGGATCCTTGCTTGTCTTGGGCTTCCGACGGGTCGATAAGAGCGCCATGCGCGAGATTGTGTTCGATACCGAGACGACCGGCCTCAGCCCGGCCGGGGGCGACCGCATCGTCGAGATCGGCTGCGTCGAGATGATCAACCGGTGCGAGACGGGGCGCGAATATCACGCCTATTTCCACCCCGAGCGGCCGATGCCGAGCGAGGCCGAGGCGGTCCATGGCCTGTCCGAGCGCTTCCTCAGCGACAAGCCGCGCTTCCACGAGAAGGCCGACGAACTGCTCGCCTTCATCGGCGATGCGCCGCTGATCGCGCACAACGCCGGGTTCGACTTCGGCTTCCTCAACGCCGAGCTTGCCAAATGCGGGCGCGACCCGATCTGCATGAGCCGGATGATCTGCACGCTGGTGCTGGCGCGCAGCCGCCATCCCGGGGCCAAACACAGCCTCGACGCGCTGTGCAGCCGGTTCGGGGTCGATCGCTCGCAACGGGTCAAGCATGGCGCGCTGCTCGATGCCCAGTTGCTGGCGCAAGTCTATGTCGAATTGACCGGCGGGCGGCAGATCGGGCTCGGGCTGGTCGCCGATGTCGGGGACAGGGTTTCAGGGGCGCCGGTCGCGGCGATCGACCGCCCTGTCCGACCGGCGCGGCCTCATTTCGCGAGCGAGGAAGAAATCGCCCGCCATCGTGCGTTCATTGCCCGGCTCAAGCAGCCGCTGTGGGAGCGTTTCCTGCCGGCTGCATGATCTTGTGCGAGCCGACACAGACAGGAGAACAGAATTTGGAAATCAGGGTTTCGGGTCACCAGGTCGATACCGGTGAAGCGCTTCGCACGCACGTCAACCAGCGGATCGGCGCGATCACCGACAAATATTTCTCGCGCGCGGTAGCGGCTAACGTCACCTTCGGGCGCGGGCCGTACGACGACTTCACCTGCGATATCGTCTCGCCGGTGTCGCAAGGAGTCGTGCTCAAGGCCTCGAACCGGGCCAACGACGCGCATGTCGCGTTCGAGGGCGCGGCCGACAAGATCGAGAAGCAGCTGCGCCGCTATGTGAAGCGGCTTCGCGAGCGGCGCGGCCAGGGGGTCACCAACGGTGTCGAACCTACCGAAATCCAGGCCAATGCCGGCTACACCATCTTCGCCGCGCCGCAGGACGAGGAAGCGCCGCTGCCCGACAGCCCGCCGATCATCGCCGAGACTCGCGTCGACATCCCCGAAGCGAGCGTCGGCGACGCGGCGATGATGCTCGATCTTCGCAATACCAACGCGCTGATGTTCAGGAATGCCGGGACGGGCGATTACAACATGATCTATCGACGGGGTGACGGGACGATCGGCTGGGTTGAACCCGGCACGGCCTGACATTCGTTGCGCATGCTCCTATCGGCCACCCGCAGGGGTGGGCGAGGGGCCTGTTTTCCAGTGACGAGTGACGGCCGATGATGCTTGCCCATCTTCTCGATTTCGAATCGATTCGCGTCGGCGTGACCGCGAAGACCAAGCGCGCGCTGCTCAACCAGCTTGGGCTTCACGCCGCCCAGCGGCTTGGCCTGGATCCGGAGAAGGTCCAGGCGTGCATCGCCGACCGCGAGCGGCTGGGCACGACCGGTTTCGGTAATGGGGTTGCCATCCCCCACGGCAAGATCGCCGGCCTCTCGACCCTGTTCGCGATGGTCGTCCGGCTGGCCGAGCCGATCGACTATAAGGCGGTCGACGAGGTCCCCGTCGACATCGTGTTCCTGCTTCTGTCGCCGCTCGATGCGGGCGCCGAGCATTTGAAGGCGCTCGCCGCGGTCAGTCGCGTGGTTCGCAATGCCGCGACGCTCGAGAAGATGCGCGGGGCGCGCAGCCGCGATGCCTTTGCAGCGGTGCTGATGGGTGCGGATGAACGCGACGCTGCCTGATCGCAGGGAGCGGCGGCGGGTGTTCGCCGAGGCGCGGATCATCGATTTGACCGGGGAGGCATGTTCGCGCGGAACGGGCAGCTTCCTCGGGAGCCACATCGCGCCGTCGTCCTTGCCCGGCTGCACCTCATGACCGAGGCGCGGCTGGCCCCCGCGATCGAGGCATCGGCCTTCCTGCGCCAAGCCGAGGTCGCTGGCGGGTTCGGCATGATCCTCCACAAGGGGGACGCAGAGCGAGGCACCTTGCTGCTGTCGATCGCCGAACTGGGGGAGCCGGCGGCGTGCCTGGCGCGCGAACTCGGCCTGGCGGGATATGCGTGGCGCAGGGTCGGCCCCGAAGCGGGCGATTCGGAAAATTTGCGTTTGTTCCTCGAAAAACGCCGCCGGAATGATCCCGATGAATGGCAAATCGAACTGGACATCCCGTTCGCGCAACGACTCGTCGCCGAAATGACCGCGACGGGTTGATTGCGCGGCTGGGCTGACGAAAAGCTGCGGAACAGCAAGAGCGGGGGGCATTTCCGCAACGCCATTCGGGCCTGGAAATGCCACGCAGACGGGGTTCTCGGACGAGCGAAACAGAAAGGCCTCAAGGCCTCGCTGCTCGACACGCGATCACCGCACAAAGAATGGTTTGAATGTCCGTGTCGTTTCGCACCGCCATCTTGGTGCTGGCCGCTTTGGCCTCTTCCTCGGTCGCTCCGGCGCAGGTCATTCCTGCTTCCTACAGCAAGTCCGAGCCGCTCATTGCTTCCAATGAGCTTCCCAAGCTGATTACTCCGGTCCCGGTCGAGGCGCTTCCCGAAGCGAATCCCGTGCTTAGCGGGGGCAGCGAAAACGCGACTTCCGATGAACAAAACGCCAATGAAATCAGAAAGGTTCCCGGCGAGTCGCTGGCCAGCATGGTCTCCCGTTTGAAGTCCGCAACGCCCGCCTCGCGCGAACTCGAGTGCCTTGCCGGCGCGGTCTATTTCGAATCGAAGAGCGAGCCGTTGGCCGGCCAGCTCGCGGTCGGCGAAGTCATTGCCAACCGCGCCAAGTCGGGCCGCTTCGCCTCGACCTACTGCGGGGTCGTGTTCCAGCGCGGCCAGTTCAGCTTCGTCCGCGGCCATGCCATGCCCGGGATCGCCCGCTCGGGTGCGCAGTGGAAGACCGCCGTGGCGATCGCCTCGATCGTCGATGCCAAGCTCAGCGCGTCGACCGCGCCCCACGCGTTGTTCTTCCATGCTGCACGGGTGTCTCCGGCGTGGCATGCGACTCGCGTCGCCGCGATCGGCAATCACATTTTCTACCGCTAGACGCGGCACCAGTTTTCGACCGCCCCAACGGCGGCGACCGTCCTCTGGGAGGGGACATGGCGGACCGGATGTCACTGGCATCCGGTCCCGCTTTGTTCTAGGGTCAGGCGATGGCGAGTGTCGCGATACCGGACTGTTTTGCCGACCTTCCCCCGGTTGCGGGCGAGGTCGCTCGCGGCGTGACCCGCCTGCTGTGCCGCCGCGACCTGTTCGCGATCTGCGAAGTGCCGCTGCCCAACGGGCGCCGCGCCGACCTGATGGCGATCGACGGCAAGGGCCAACTGACGATCGTCGAGATCAAGGTCGCCAAGGCCGACTTGCTCGGCGACGGCAAGTGGCGCGACTATCTCGATTATTGCGATCATTTCTTCTGGGCGGTGCCGCAGGCGCTGGCGCATCTCACCGACGGGGCCGACTTCCTGCCCGATTCGGCGGGGTTGATCGTTGCCGATCGCTACGACGCTGCGGTCCTGCGCGAGCCCCTGTTGCGCCCGCTCGCCCCGGCGCGGCGCAAGGCCGAGCTGCTGCGTTTTGCGCGGCGCGCGGCGCGCCGCCTGTCGGCGCAGATCGATCCGACGCTCGGGGATTGGAATTAGGGGTCTCGGCGGGTCCGCTGGCTCCCTAGCGGAAGACCGGGCCCGAGATGGTCTTTTTCGTCGGCTTGACGCTTTCGATCAGCCGCAGCAGCTCGGTCGAGCGACTGTCGCGCTTGGCATAGTCGCGCGCGCTGTAGCCGGCCGCGGTGTCCTTCTTGTCCGGGTTGGCACCACTCTCCAGCAGCATGCGAACCAGGTTCAGCTGGCGCGCCTGGACCGCCACGATCAGCGCCGTTTCGCCCAGCCGGTTGGCCCGGTCGACCCCGGCGCCATGCCCGAGCAGGGTCGACGCGCCGTCCTCCCAGCCAAGCCGCGACGCGATGATCAACGGCGTTTCGCCGCGATCGTCGCCGGCATTCGGATCCGCGCCGCGCCCGATGAGGAAGCCGAGCCAGGTCGAATCGCGACGCCGCGCGACAATGTTGAGCGCGGTTTCGCCCTTGGCCCCACGGTAGGAGAGCACGGTCGAGCCGCGGCCGTCGAGCAATTCGGTGGCCTTGTTTCCGTCGACCTCGCGCACCGCGGTCAGGAACGCCTCGCCATTGGTGCCGCCGATTTGCGCCGCGACCGGCGCCGGTCCCGCCGCAAGCGCCAGGCCTGCGAGCCAGATCAGAGATTTACGCTTCATCGTGCCTGCTTCCGCCTTGAACCCGCGCTCGTGCCAGCCCATTGCTGGCCAGACCATGAATAATGCAACGCCTTTCTGGGAAAAACCCTTGCGCGAACTCGATCGGGGGCAGTGGGAAGCGCTGTGCGACGGCTGCGGCCGCTGCTGCCTGCACAAGCTCGAGGACGAGGACACGGGCGAGCTTCACCCGACCAATGTCGCGTGCAAATTGCTCGACCGGCGGACGTCGCAATGCGTCGATTACAGCCATCGCCGCAAATATGTCTCGGATTGCGTCGTGCTTCATCGCGATCGGCTCGACGAGCTCGAATGGCTGCCGTCGACCTGCGCCTATCGCCTGCGCGCCGACGGAATGCCCTTGTTCGAGTGGCATTACCTGATTTCGGGTGACCGCGAGAGCGTCCATGCGGCGGGGCAGTCGACCCGCGGCTGGACGGTGAGCGAAGTCGACGCGGGCGAACTGGAACATCATATTGTCGATCGGCCGCTCTAGCCCCGGCTCCGCGGACCAGGTCGCGGGCGTCCCGCTGACCGTCCGCGTTCACCCCCGCGCCCGCCGCCTCAAGCTGCGCTTCGACGACAAGCGCGGTGGGCTGCTGCTCACCGTTCCGCCGCGCACCTCGCGTCGCTCCGCGCTCGACTGGGCGGCGGGGCAGGCGGGGTGGGTCGAGGCGCAACGCGCGCGACAGCCCGCCGCCATTCCGTTCGAACCCGGCGCGATCATCCCGCTAGAAGGCGTGGAAGTCCTCCTCGAGTGGGTCGAGGGCGCTTCGCGATCGGTGATCCTCACCCAATCGATTGTGTCCGCGGGTCCAGCAGCATTAATCGCCGGCGGTCCCCGCGAATCTTTCCCCGCCCGCATCGAGGCCTGGCTGAAGCGCCACGCCCGCGACACCCTTTCGCGCGATACCGCCGACATCGCTGCCGCTGCCGGCGTGACCGTCCGCGCGGTGTCGATCGGCGACGCGGACTCGCGCTGGGGAAGCTGCTCGGCGGCGGGCGCGATCCGCTATAGCTGGCGACTGATCCTCGCCCCGCCCGAGGTCCGCCGCTTCGTCGTCGCGCACGAAGTGGCGCACCGGCTGTACATGGATCACGGCCGCGACTTCAAGGCCGCCGAGGCGCGACTTTACGGTGGGCCGGTGGCCCCGCATCGCTTGCTATTGCGTCGGCTCGGTCCCGTCTTGCGCGGGGTCGGCCGGGGCGGGTGACGGCGGCGGTCGGCGAACCGTGACCGGCTGCGGCGGTGAAGACGCCGGCGGGCGC
>JALYIX010000227.1 GCA_030775565.1 Pseudomonadota bacterium
GCATTGGGCCGTTCCACTCGGGGACGGCGTCGGCGGCCAAGGCGGGCTCGCCAGCGGGCTCGTCGTAGCGCTCCTGGCGCGGATCATCGCGGCGGGGCTCGGGTTCCCGGCGGGATTCCTCGGCACGCGGCGCAGGGGCGGCCTTCGGCGTGGTCACTGGCTTCGACGCAGCCTTTGCCCTTGGCGCACGTCCACGCTTTTCGCGGGGGGCTTCTTCGGTTGCCGGCGCTGCAACCGCAGGGGCACCCTCGGCCGATCCGTCACCCGAGAAACGCGGGATCTTGGTATTGGTCAGCTTCTCGATTGCGGCCACGGCGTCGCCATCTTCCTTGGTCGCCAGCGTAATCGCGATGCCCTTCAAGCCCGCGCGGCCGGTCCGGCCGATGCGGTGGACATAGTCGTCGGGTTGCCACGGCACGTCGAAGTTGACGACATGGCTGACCCCTTTGACGTCCAGCCCGCGCGCGGCGACGTCGGAGGCGACAAGGATGGTGATCGTGCCGGCCTTGAAGCGGTCGAACTCGGCGATGCGCTCGGCCTGCTCCATGTCGCCGTGGATCTGGCCGACCGCGAAGCCTGAGCGCTTGAGGCTGGTGGCGAGGTCGCGGACGGTGGTCTTGCGGTTCGAGAAGATGATCGCGTTCTTGACTTCCTCGTGGCGAAGGACGCTGGTCAGGACGTCGCGCTTCTTCGCGCTCGTCGTGATGATGACGCGCTGCTCGATGTTGAGGTTGGCGCTGGCCGGGCGCGACACTTCCAGCATCTTGGGGTCATTGAGGAACTTGTCGGCGAGCTTCTTGATCGGCGGCGGCATAGTCGCCGAGAACAGCAGGGTCTGGCGCGCCTTGGGCAGGCGCGAGCAGATTTCCTCGATGTCGGGGATGAAGCCCATGTCGAGCATGCGGTCGGCTTCGTCGATGACGAGCAGGTTGCAGCCGGTCAGCAGGATCTTGCCGCGGCCGTAAAGGTCCATCAGGCGGCCAGGGGTCGCGATGAGAACGTCGACGCCCTTTTCGAGCGCCTTGACCTGGTCGCCCATCTGCACCCCGCCGATGAGCAGCGCCATCGAGAGCTTGTGGTACTTGCCGTATTTCTCGAAATTCTCGGCGACCTGCGCGGCGAGTTCGCGCGTAGGTTCGAGGATCAGGCTGCGCGGCATGCGGGCGCGGCTGCGGCCTTCGCCCAAAATGTCGATCATCGGGAGCACGAAGGCCGCGGTCTTGCCGGTGCCGGTCTGGGCAATGCCGATGATGTCCTTGCCCATCAGGACCGGGGGAATTGTCCCCTTCTGGATCGGGGTCGGCTCGTCATAGCCGGCTTCGGCGACGGCGCGCAGCAAGGGGTCGGAAAGGCCGAGATCGGCAAAAGGCATACAGGGGTCCGGTCGGAAAGGCCGCAGCGGCGCCGCGACGAAGGGTCAGGCTAGAGACGAAAACGCGCAA
Organism: Pseudomonadota bacterium; assembly: GCA_030775565.1. GTDB lineage: Bacteria > Pseudomonadota > Alphaproteobacteria > Sphingomonadales > Sphingomonadaceae > Sphingomicrobium. The sequence continues at coordinate 1,443 of JALYIX010000227.1, forward strand.
AAAGTCAATCGAAGCAGGAGCGGGGGCGTGCGGCCGTCAGCGCCTGAACTGTGGTACCAGCGTGCGGAATTTTTCGATCTTGCAACTGGCCCCCATGCGGGAGCGGATCTCGTCACGCTTGGCGCAGAGGCGATCGTCTTCGGGCTGGACGTAGAAGCCGGCGTAGAAATCGAGCGCCGAGCAATCGTCGTCGATCATCGCGCGTACCCGGCTGCGGTCGCGAAGAACGAAATCGACGCTCGACTGGCCCGACAGCATGGCGCCGCCGATGTCCGCGGCGGGAACGCATTTGGGTCCCTTCTTCTCGGTCCATTCAACCAGCGGCGACATCAGGTGGGGGCGAACGGGGATGCGCCAGATCGTGGTCTGCTCGACCGTTACCCGAGTGACCGCGCGCGGCTCCTCGGAAGACAGGCCGAGCAGCACCGGGATGAGGCTGAAGAAGTGGAGCAGGTTCAACGGGTCGGCTCGATCATGGCCGGCGGAGTGTGCTGGCCGGATTGAACAATGGCTGAACTGGCCGGCCCATTGTCTTCAATCGCGGCCAGCGCGAAAAATCTTTCATGCGTCAACATCCCTGATGACAATGCGCTTCGATGTGGCATTGTCCGGCAGCGCCAAGCAAGCGCGGGTTGGGGAGCGTCGGGGCATGAACAGGAATAGGGCGATCGCGCGGCGGGCACTTGGCGGGTGCGCCATCGTGGTCTTGTCGTCGGCAGGGTGGGCGGCCGATGCGCCCCGGATCGGTCCGGCACCGGCCTTCGTCAAGCGCGTCGCGCTGCCGGGCGGGGGGGCGAGTTCGGACAGCCAGCCGGCGCATATCGTGTTGATGGACCAGCAGTTCCGGCTGGAGAAGGGCCAAACGACGAGCTTCTCCGAAATCGCGATCAAGGTGCAGTCGTCGCAGGGGCTGGCGGTGGGCAACATCGCCCTGCCGTGGCGGCCCGAACAGGACGAGCTGACGGTCAACACGATTGCGATCCATCGCGGCGACAAGGTCATCGATGTGCTTGGCGGCGGCAAGGGCTTCACCGTCATCCGCCGCGAGACCGACCTCGAGATGGCGACTCTCGACGGGGTGCTGACGGCGACGATGCAGGTGCCCGACCTGCAGGTCGGCGACACGCTCGACATGGCTATTACGACCGTGTCGCATGATCCGACCTGGCAGGATCATGCCGAGGCGATCGGGGCGAACTGGAACGGCGCGCCGATCGACCGGGCGCATGTCCGGCTGAGCTGGCCGGCGAGCCTGGCGGTCAAGGCGCGGAGCTTCGGCGGGCTGGCGGCGGCGACTCCGGTACGCGAGGGCGACACGATGGTGCTCGAGATGGCCAGCGACAAGGTCGTGCCGCAGGTGCTGCCGACGGGCGCGCCGGCGCGCTTTCGCCGTGGGCGCGGGCTCGAGTCGACGAGCTTTGCCGGGTGGAGCGCGCTGTCGGCGCTAATGGCGCCGCTGTACGAGAA